>JANNEI010000088.1:0-9396 GCA_031378565.1 Burkholderiales bacterium | reverse complement strand
CTACGTGTTCGACGTGCGCGTGCTGCCGAACCCGCACTACGTCCGTGAACTGCGCGCGCACACCGGCCGCGATGCCGACGTGGCGCAGTACCTGGCGGCGCAACCTGAAGTGGGCGAGATGCTGGGCCAGATCGAAACCTTTCTGGCGCGCTGGTTGCCGGCCTTCGAAGCCGACCAGCGCAGCTACTTGACGGTGGCCATCGGCTGCACCGGCGGGCAGCACCGCTCGGTGTACTTCGTGGAGACGCTGGCGAAGCGTTTTGCCGCGCGCGCGGTCACACTGGTGCGCCACCGCGAGCTCGACGCGCGCGACTGAAACGCAGGCTCAAGTCGCTTGCGACGTCAGCAGTTTTCTCAGTGGCGCGGGCAGGCCCAGCGACATCGCTTCACCCGGGCTCGACCACCTGCCTGTCGCCCCGGTGCCGATGAGCGTGCCCGCGATTTTCTCCGCGTGCGCCGCGCTGGTCCGCGGCGGCAATGTCCAGCGCACCGGGTGCAGGGTCCAGTCCAGATGGGTCAGCGTGTGGATGAAGCTGGGCAGCGGCTGCGCCTGACCCGGCCACGCTGCGCTGGCAGCTTCGAAGGCGACCGCCGAATCGAACTCGGGCAGGCTCCACAAGCCCGCCCACACGCCGGTGGGCGGTCGTTGCAGCAGCCAGACCTGTTCGCGCCAGCTCAACCACAGCCACACGTGTTCACGCCGGCCACGCTTGAGCTTGCGGGTCTTGACCGGATAGCGCTCGGGCCTGCCCTCGCGCGCCGCAACGCAATCGATCTGCACCGGGCACAACAGACAGTGCGGCGAGCGCGCCAGGCACAGCGTGGCACCCAGGTCCATCAGGCCTTGCGTGTAGCGCTCGATGCCTGACTCGGGCAGAAGTCTGGTGGCTTGCTCCCACAGCAGTCGCTCGGGTGCGGCTTCGGCCAGGTCACCGTCGAAGCCGAGCACGCGGGTCAGCACCCGCTTGACGTTGCCGTCGAGGATGGCCACCCGCTCCGCGAAGCAAAAGGCGGCGATGGCGGCCGCGGTCGAGCGGCCGATGCCGGGCAGCGTTTGCAAGGCTGCACTGCTGGCGGGAAACACACCGCCGTGCTGGCTGACCACGGCCTGCGCGCATCGGTGCAGGTTGCGGGCGCGGCTGTAGTAGCCCAGTCCGCTCCACAGCCCGAACACGTCGTCCAGCGACGCCGCGGCCAGCGCCTGCACATCGGGAAAGCGGTGCAGGAAGCGGTCGTAGTAACCCAGCACCGTGCTGACCTGCGTCTGCTGCAACATGATCTCCGACAGCCACACGCGGTACGGATCCCGGGTGCCTTGCCACGGCAGCGCGTGGCGGCCATGCTCGCGTTGCCACGCGATGACACGGCCCGAAAAGCCGGCATTCGACTTCAAGTTCGCAGACTTTTCTTCAACCGCTCGCGCTGTGCAGCAGAGCCGGTTCGGGCAGCTCGATGTCGGGCAGGTTGAGCTGGATCAATTCACCCGAGGTGCCTTGATCCGGTGCCTGCGCCGCCTGACCTCGCAGCGCGTGGGTCAGTTCGCCGACGCGCGCCAGGTATCCCTGCAACCGCCGTTCCTGGGCTTCGATTTCGGCCAGTCGCAACTCCAGTTCACCGGCCGCCGACTGAATGCGCTCCAGCGATTCGCGGCGCCGACGAAAGCCCCGGCGGCGCTCACGCAACTGCGAGTCCACCTGTGCCGAGGCAGCCTTGTTCCACATCTCCAGTTCACCACTCACGCTCTCGAACACCACGCGCAGTTTCGACACCAGCATGCGGCGGAACTGCTCCATGAACTTGGGCTGCGACAGCCGCAGGGCTTGCGTCAACCCGAGGTACTGAACGTAGTTGCGTTCGATCAGGCTCAGGTCTTGTTCGAAGCGTGTCAGGTCGGGCCGCTCGGGCAGGGCCAGCGCGAAGCCGAACTCTGCGTTCAGCCGCTCGAACGAGCCACCGAGCATCTCGCGAATCTCGGCACCGCTCGCCTGGGCAGCGCTCAGCAGGCCGCGCAGGCGCTGGCACATGCTGATGAACGCTTTCTTTGCGCCCAGGTTCAGCAGCGACGCCTTCATGGTCGCCTGCATCTGCTGAACCTCTTCGCGCAGGCGGTCGCTGGAGATGCCGACCATCATGTCCTTCAGCATGCGCGTGTGCACCACGCGCAGCGCCTGCAAGCGGGTGGTGCACAACTCGAACTCGGCGGTTTCGGCCTCGACCCGTTCCAGCATGCGGCGCACCTTGCTGCCGCTCTTGCCACGCAAGCCGCGCAGCTCCAGCATCTGTTCGACCAGCTGGCGCCGCCGTTCGCCCAGCTTGCGCGCCACCAGCGACTCGACTTGCAGGCTGGCATCGACCAGCGCCTGCTGCAGCACCGCGCGGCGCTGCGGCAGCAACTGCTCGGACAAGGCGTCCTCGAGTGCCGGCAGGCGGCTGGTCGCCAGCGCGGCCGCGTCACCGTTGACGCGGGCCGCCAGCGCTTGGCGCGCCGACAACGGAAACACGCGCGACTCCGGAATGTTCAAGGTGCGCGCCGTGGCCTCTTGCTGCGCGTCGATCTGGGCGGCGACCTGGGCCGCCGTGGCCAGCGGGTCCAGCAGCGTGTCGATCTTGTTGAGCACCACGAAGCGGGCCATCGCGTGGGTGCCGAGGTGGTCGCGCCAGATGTCCATGTCCGACTTGGTGACGCCGGTGTCGGCCCCCAGCACGAACACCGCCGCGTGCGCCGTGGGCAGCAGGCCGAGCGTGAGTTCGGGCTCGGCCCCCAAGGCGTTGAGCCCCGGCGTGTCGAGCACGACGAGACCCTGCCTGAGCAGAGGGTGCGGGTAGTTGATGAGCGCATGCCGCCAGACCGGTACTTCGACACGGCCAGAGGCGTCCCGCGGCGGGTTGTCGTCGGGCCGGGCATCGTCCCAGAATCCGAGAGCGCGGGCTTCATCCTGACCGACCCACTGGGTGCGCGTCACCTCGACCAGGGCCTGCGCCAACTCGTCGGGCGACAAGGCGTCCAGTGACACATGCGTCCAGGCCCGCGGCTGGGCGCGCAGCTCATTTACTGACGAACCTTCGAGCCGCGTGGCAATCGGCAGCAAGGCCAGCGCAGCGTCCTCGAACGCGTCGTAACCCAGTTCAACCGGGCACATCGTGGTGCGCCCCGGCGTGGCGGGCAAGACCCGCTTGCCGAGGTCGGCAAAGAAAATGGCGTTGATCAACTCGGACTTGCCGCGTGAGAACTCGGCCACAAAGGCGACCACCAGTTTTTCGCTGGCCAGGCGTTGGTTCAACGTGGCCAGAAGCTCGGTGCCGGCACCGTCACCGAGCTCGTGTTCGACCAGAAAGCGTGACAGTTCGTCGACCCGGCGGCGCGACGCACCGCGCCATTCGCTCAGCACATCGAGGCTGTGGGCGAAGGTGACGGTCATGAAGGGAAGCAACGCGCGGGCATGGGCCGGATGATGTTAGCGCAACGACGCGGGCACCCGGCCCGGGAAACATCTGCTCACGACGCCAAGCCACACACCGAGCAATCCGGCACAGACATCCTGCCCGTCAGCGTTGCTGACAGGTGGGGCAAAAGAAGGTCGAACGCTGCCCCTGAACGATTCTGCGGATCGGCGTGCCGCACGCATGACAGGCTTCGCCAGCCCGTCCGTAGACGCGCGCTTGCAGCTGAAACGCCCCGGCCATGCCGTGCGCGTCGCGGAAGTCGCGCAAGGTCGAACCCCCCAGGCCCAGGGCCTGCTGCAAGGTGGAGCGCACGGCTTGGCACAGCCGTTCGCAGCGCGCCCGGCTGAGGCGGTCGCTGCGCGTTCGCGGGTCGATGCCGGCCGTGAACAGGGCCTCGCAGGCGTAGATGTTGCCGGCACCGACGACGATGCCACCGCCCAGCAGCGCGAGCTTCACGGCCACGCGACGCCGCTTCAACGCGGCATGCAGATACGTGCCTGTGAAGGCCGGATCGAACGGCTCCAGCCCCAGGGCCGCAAGCAGCTTTGCCGCCGCGCCACTGGCCAACCCGGGCGACCAGACGACCGCGCCGAAGCGCCGCGGGTCGGTGAGCCGCAGCGTGCCCAGCGTGGTGACCAGATCGAAGTGGTCGTGCTTGCCGGCCGCGTCGGGCAGCGGTGTGAACGCCAGCGAGCCCGACATGCCCAGGTGCATCAGCAGGCCGCCCTGCTCCAGCGGCAGCCACAGGTACTTGCCGCGCCGCGTGGCCGCGCCCACGGTCTGCGCCAACAGGCTGTCAGGCTCGCAGCCCAGCGGCCAGCGCAGGGGTTTGCCCAGACGCACGGACGTGACGCGCGCGCCTTCGATGCGGCGGGCAAAGCTCTGGCGCGTGACTTCGACTTCGGGCAACTCGGGCATGCGGGGAATTATCACGACGAATACCCGTCACACCGTCGACCGTTGCGGCGGCCGGGGCGGACCCGCCCCTAAAATGAATACCAGTCACTGGAGTTGTCGATGCCGTCCTTTTCACCCATCGCCCGAGCGGCGTGCGCACTGGCACTGGCGTCGTCCTTGTCGGTCCTCAGCCCGGCGGCCTGCGCCCAGGTCGCGCTGGCTGCGGCAGCGGCTGCCGATGTCGACAACTCGAACCTGGACGCCCAACTGTTCTACCAGCTGCTGATCGGCGAGATCGAGTTCCGCACCGGGGAGGCGGGCACCGCCTACCAGGTGCTGCTGGACGCAGCGCGCAAGACCCGCGACCCGCAGCTGTTCCGCCGTGCCACCGACATCGCACTGCAATCGCGTGCGGGTGACCAGGCGCTGGTGTCGGCACGCGCCTGGCGCACGACGCTGCCCGATTCGGTCGAAGCGCATCGCTACGTGATTCAACTGCTGGTCGCGCTGAACCAGGCTGCCGAGACGGTCGAGCCGATGAAGTCCTTGCTCAAGGTCACGCCGGTCGCCGAGCGGCCCGCGCAAATTGCCGGCCTGCCGCGCTTCTTTGTGCGCACCCAGGATCGCAAGCTGGCGGCAGGGCTGATCGAGCAGGTGCTGGAGCCGTATGCCAACGCGGCCGACACCCAGAATGCAGTGAGCGTGGCCGCGGGCCGCAGCTGGCTGCTCGCCGGCGACACCGCTCGCGCGCTGGACCTGGCTCAGCGCGCGCACGCACGCGACCCCGCTGCCGACGGTCCGGTGCAACTGGCGCTGGAGCTGCTGCCAGCCACGCCGGCCGCCGAGGCCATCGTCATTTCTCACCTGAAGGCACGGCCCGCGAGCAACGGCATCCGGACGATCTACTCGCGGGTGCTCAGTGGCTCGCAGCGCTTCGCCGACGCGGTCGCGCAGCTCGACGCGGTGACCCGCAACGAGCCCCGACTGCCCCCGCCGTGGTTGATGTTGGGTGCCTTGCACCTGGAGCTGAAGCAACCGCAGCAAGCGACTGCGGCGCTGCTGGAATTCGTTTCGCTTGTGCAGACTGACGCGCCCGTGGCGAACGACACCGAGCAGGCCGGGCAGGACGACGGCGACGAGCTGCCCGCAGCGGACCGCGGCCTGACGCAAGCCTGGTTGATGCTGGCGCAGGCGGCCGAGCAGCTGAAAAACTATCCGGCCGCCGAGGCCTGGCTGGCCAAGGTCAGCAACCCGCAGCAGGCGCTGGCGGTGCAGTCGCGACGCGCCTCGCTGCTGGCGCGCCAGGGCAAGGTCGGCGAAGCCCGTGAGCTGATCCGCAAGACGCCCGAAATGGGCGAGAACGATGGCCGCGCCAAATTGCTGGCCGAGGCGCAACTGCTGCGCGAGTTGAAGCAATGGGGCGAGGCCAGGCTGGTGATGACGGGCGCGAACCAGAAGTTTCCGGACGACGTCGATCTGCTGTATGAAGAGTCGATGCTGGCTGAAAAGCTGAACCGCATGGACGAGATGGAGCGCCTGCTGCGCCGCGTGATGGTGCTCAAGCCCGACCATCACCATGCGCACAACGCGCTCGGCTATTCGCTGGCCGAGCGCAATGTGCGTCTGCCCGAAGCCAAGGCCCTGATCCAGAAGGCGCTTGAACTCGCGCCCGGTGAACCGTTCATCACCGACAGCCTGGGCTGGGTCGAATACCGGCTGGGCAATCGCGACGAGGCGCTGCGCCTGCTGCGCGGGGCCTACCAGTCGCGCCCCGATGTCGAAATTGCAGCCCACCTGGGCGAGGTGCTGTGGGTCAGCGGCCAGCAGGACGAAGCCCGACGCGTGCTGCGAGACGCCCGCAATCGCGATGCCGTCAACGATGTTCTGCGCGAAACCCTGGCACGCCTGAAAGTCGATTTGTGAGCTGGCGCACCGCGCTGGTCGCTGCCACGTCCGCCTACGTGCTGGCGGCTTGCGCGACCCGCCCGGTGCTCGACTCGGCGCAGCCGAACGATCGGTTGTCAGGGCGCATGACGGTGCATGTCGACCCCACCGATGCCACCCCGGCGCGAGACCTGTCGGCCGCCTTCGAATTGACGGGCGACGCCAGCCGCGGGCAGCTCGATCTGAACACGCCGCTGGGCACCACGCTGGCGCGCGCCCGCTGGGTGCCGGGCCGGGTGCTGCTGATCACGCCGCAGGGTGAAACGCAGCATCCCGATCTGCCGGCACTGACCCGCGAGATGCTCGGTGAGGAACTGCCGGTGGCGGCCCTGTTCGACTGGCTGCGGGGCCGCCCATGGCCGGGTGCGCCCAGCATGGCGGCGCTGCCGCCCGCCGAGGCAGGTTTCAGGCAGCTCGGCTGGGACGTGAACCTCGGCAAACTCGCCGACGCCTGGGTCACCGCGCTGCGCGAGCGACCGCCCGCCGTCAGCGTGCGCGTGAAGCTGGAACGGCCTTGAGCTGCAAGGCCCTGTTCGACGTGGCCGCGCCGGCCAAGTTGAACCTGTTCCTGCACATCGTCGGCCGGCGCGACGACGGCTACCACCTGCTGCAGTCGGTGTTCGTGCTGATCGACTGGTGCGACACCCTGCATTTCGAGCGACGCAGCGACGGCCTGCTCGCCCGCCACGACCTGAATACCGCACTGCCGGCCGAAGACCTGTGCCTGCGTGCGGCACGCCTGCTCCAGGCGGCAGCGGGCCTGTCGCTGGGGGCCGATATTTCCATCGACAAGCAGCTGCCGTCGGGGGCGGGCATGGGCGGCGGCAGTTCGGACGCCGCGTCCACCCTGCTGGCGTTGAACAGGTTGTGGGGCCTGGAATGGCCGCTGGCGAGACTGCTCCCGCTGGGGCTGAAACTGGGTGCCGATGTGCCGTTCTTCCTTGGTGGGCACAACGCCTGGGTCGAGGGCATCGGTGAGCGCGTGACGCCGCTGTCCATCGCCCCGCGGGCGTTTGCCGTCGTCAAGCCGGCGGCGAGCCTGGAGACACGTGCCGTCTTCAGTCACCCCCTGCTGGTTCGCAACACCGAAGCTGCTACAATTGAAGGCTTTACTGAGGCCACTCGGCTGGCTGGCTCACTGGCACTTTACGGCCGCAATGACCTGCAGCCGCCCGCGGAGAGCCAGTGCCCCGATGTGGTGAAAGCGTCTGAATTGCTGCGTGCCCGGTTCGGCAACAGCCGCATGACCGGATCTGGCAGTGCAGTGTTTGCGCTGGCGGATGGAGACGTGGGTGGAGATGACCCACCTGCAGCGGCTGATCCCTCTGCGGCGGCGATGCGTGGCGCGTTGCCAGCTGGCTGGATCGGTCGGATGTGCCGCAGTCTGAAGCAGCACCCGCTGATCGGGTGGGCGGCAGGCAGCGAAGGTGAAGAAGGTTTGAAGTGAAGTTGCAGGTGTGTGGCAAGTGCATCGCGCTTGCCGTGCTCCGGTGTAGGGGAGTCGCCAAGTTGGTCAAGGCATCGGATTTTGATTCCGACATGCGAGGGTTCGAGTCCTTCCTCCCCTGCCAGTTTTCTTGATTCCCGGAGCCGCGTCCGGGGCTGGACTGAAAGGAAGCCCAGTGCTTCCACAACAAAGCCTCGACGGAGGGAATGTGCTTTTCAACACCGTGCTGTTCACCGGCAACGCCAACCCGGCGCTGGCTCAGGAAATCGCCACCCACCTGGGCATCGAACTCGGCAAGGCGAAGGTTGGCCGTTTCTCGGACGGCGAAGTCGACATCGAGATCCATCAAAACGTCCGCGCCCGCGACATCTTCGTGGTGCAACCCACCTGTGCGCCGACGAACGAAAACCTGATGGAGCTGTGCATCATGGTCGACGCGATCAAGCGTGCGTCGGCCCGGCGCGTCACGGCCGTCATCCCCTATTTCGGCTATGCACGCCAGGACCGCCGCCCGCGCTCGACGCGCGTGCCGATCAGCGCCAAGGTGGTGGCCAACATGCTCGAAGCGGTGGGCGTCGAACGGCTGCTGACGATGGACTTGCACGCCGACCAGATCCAGGGCTTCTTCAACATCCCGGTCGACAACATCTATGCCTCGCCGGTGTTGCTGTCCGATCTGCAAAGCAAGCGCTACACCGACCTGGTGGTGGTGTCGCCCGACGTGGGCGGTGTGGTTCGCGCCCGCGCGCTGGCCAAGCAACTGGGATGCGACCTGGCCATCATCGACAAGCGCCGGCCGAAGGCCAACGTCTCGGAAGTGATGCACGTGATCGGCGAGGTCGATGGCCGCAACTGCGTGATCATGGACGACATGATCGACACCGCCGGCACGCTGGTGAAGGCCGCCGATGTGCTGAAGGAGCGCGGCGCGAACAGCGTCTACGCCTACTGCACGCACGCCGTTTTTTCGGGCCCTGCCATCGAGCGCATCAAGGGTTCACAACTCGACGAGGTGGTGATCACCAACACCATTCCGTTGAACGAGACCGGCAAGACATGCGCCAAGGTTCGCCAGCTCTCGGTTGCGTTCCTGTTCGCGGAAACCATTCGCCGCATCTCGGACGGCGAGTCGGTGACCTCGCTGTTTGCCGAGCAGAACAACAATTTCTAGGAACATCGGCGGGCTCCTGACGGAGCCCTTCTTTGAGGGGGGCCTTGGCCCGATTTATTGAAGCACCTGGTCGCGGGGCTTCACCACTTTTTTGGAGTCAACCATGAAATTCGTCGCTTTTGAGCGCACGTTGCACGGGACCGGAGCGAGCCGCCGCCTGCGCAGTGCCAGCAAGGTGCCCGGCATTGTCTACGGGGCTGGTGCGCCGGCCATGATCGAGCTCGATCACAACGCCCTCTTCTTCGCACTGAAGAAAGAGGCCTTCCACTCGTCCATTCTCGACATGGAACTGAACGGCAAGACCGAACAGGTGCTGCTGCGTGACCACCAGGTTCACCCGTTTCGCCCGGTTGTGCTGCACATCGACTTCCAGCGCGTCGACGCGACCACCAAGGTCACGAAGAAAGTGCCTCTGCACTTCATCAACGAAGAAGAGTCGCCCGCCGTCAAGGTCGACAAGTGCGTGGTCAACCACGTGGTCAACGAGCTGCGC
>JANNEI010000083.1:0-3478 GCA_031378565.1 Burkholderiales bacterium | reverse complement strand
TGCCAGCGTGAGCGGCTTCTACCTGGCGCACCCCGAGGCGGCGTACTTCAATGTCGGCAAGGTCGGCGACGACCAGATCGAAGACTGGGCGCGGCGCAGCGCGCTGGATGCGGCGGTGGTGCGCCGCTCGCTGGCCGCGCTTTTGTGAGTGCTTTGTGATCGCTGTTGTGCACGCTTCTGCGACGCACCGCCGCACGCGGCGTCTGTAGCAACTTCACACCGCGCGATACATCCGCTCGCAAACTGATCGCGTCTGGTCGGCGGATTCAGCGTTGCCCTTTCCCGTGACACGACCGGGTTGCCAACTTTTCCCGGTTTCCGATCACGTCCGACACAGAAGGATCGCCCGGACCCCTGGCACGCAGCCTGCGGCCAGACAGCGTCACCACGCTGTTGCCCAGGGGATTCCGAGTGAAAAAAGACCGTCCGTGCCAGACGCCGCGTTCGCCCGCGGCTGCTTCCTTGACAGCCGCCTGTGCGATCGCGATCGCGTTCGCGTGCGCGCTGGCGGCCAGCGGTGGCGGCGGCAGCAGCGCCGTCGAGTCGGCCGGCGGCCCGCCCACCGAGACCAAAGCCGATCTGCCGGGCACGCGCGCGGAGGCGGCCCGCTTTCTGACACAGGCCACTTTCGGCCCCACCGACGCCGACACCGACCGCGTGATGGCGGTCGGCTACACGGCCTGGATCAACGAGCAGTTCAACAAGCCGGCCACCTCGCACCGCAGCACCTGGGAAGCTGCCGATGCCGCCGTCAAGCTGGTCAAGGCCGACGGCGGCGTCGGGCAGGACGGGGTGATCAATTCGTTCTGGAAACAAGCCCTCACCGCAGACGACCAGTTGCGCGGGCGGATGGCGTTTGCGCTGTCGCAGATCTTCGTGATCTCGATGCAGGACAGCAACGTGGGCGACAACCCGCGTGCCGTGGCGGCCTATCTCGACATGCTGGGCGACAAGGGTTTGGGCAACTACCGCGACCTGCTGCAAGGCGTGGCCATGCACCCGATGATGGCGACTTACCTCACCTCCATCCGCAACCAGAAAGCCGACGGCAAGGGCCGCGTGCCCGACGAAAACTTTGCGCGCGAGATCATCCAGCTGATGTCGGTCGGCCTGCACCTGCTGAATGCCGACGGCAGCGTGCAGCAAACCAACGGCGTGCCGACCGAGGCCTACACCCCGGCCGACATCAGCGGCCTGGCCAAGGTGTTCACCGGCTGGAGCTGGGATTGCCCGGACGGGCCGGACAACAGCTGTTTCTTCAGCGGCTCGGTGAACAACGTGTCCGACCCCGACCGCACGTTCAAGGCGATGCAGGGCTACCCGCAGTACCACAGCGCGGAAGAAAAGAAGTTTCTCGGCACCACCATCGACAAGCAGTCGCGGGCCGACCCGTATGCGAGCCTGAAGACGGCGCTGGACGCGCTGCACAACCACCCGAACGTCGGTCCCTTCATCGGCAAGCAACTGATCCAGCGGCTGGTCTCCAGCAACCCGAGCCCGCAGTACGTGGCCGCAGTGGCCGCGGCCTTCGACAACAACGGCAGCGGCGTGCGCGGCGACATGAAGGCGGTGCTCAAGGCGGTGCTGACGCACACCGAGTCGCGCGCCCAGTCGAACAGCTCGGGCAAGTTGCGCGAGCCGGTGCTGCGGCTGTCGGCCTTCCTGCGCGCGTTTTCGCCCACCTCGGACAGCGGTGACTTCAAGGTCGGCAACACCGACAACCAGGGCAATTCACTCGGCCAGACCGTGCTGCGCTCGCCGTCGGTGTTCAATTTCTACCGCCCCGGCTACGTGCCGCCGGGCACCCAGGCTGCCTCGCTCGGGCTGGCCGTGCCCGAGATGCAACTGGCGCAGGAGACCACTGCGGCGGGCTATGTGAACTACATGCGCGACAACGTGGGCCAGGGTGTGGGCTCGTACAACGGCACCGTCAACGGCACCGCCTTCAACCGGCGCGATCTGCAGATGAACTACAGCGCCGAGATCGCGCTGGCCGAAAAGCCATCGGACCTGCTGGACCGGTTGAACGCGCGCCTGATGTACGGCGGCATGCCCGCCGCGCTGAAGGGCGAAATCCAGGGCGCGGTCGAAAAGATGGCCATCCCCGCACTCGCCACCAATGCATCGAACCAGAAGCAGGTGGACGACGCCAGACGCAACCGCGTCAACGCGGCGCTCTTCCTGACCCTGGTCTCGCCCGAGTACCAGACACAGAAGTGAAGCCCGGCCGGCCAGACGCATCCACGCAAGGACACACCCGATGACCCTCATGCTCAACACCTCACGACCCGATGCCGCGCGCCGCCTGTTTCTGCGGCGGGCGGGTGCCCTGTCCGGTCTGGGTGCGGCCGGCGCGCCGCTGGCACTCAACCTGGCGGCCATCGGCTCGGCCGCGGCGCAGTCGGCCAGCGACTACAAGGCGGTGGTGTGCCTGTTCTTGTTCGGCGGCAACGACTCGATCAACATGGTGTTGCCGACCGACACCGCGTCGTGGACCAACTACAGCGCCGTGCGCAACCAGGCCCCCGACTCGATCGCGCTGCTGGCCCCGGGCACGGCCAAGTCGGGCGGCGTGGGCACATCGCCGTCGCAGCTCGGCGGCGTGCTGGCGCTGACCCCCGCCAATGCGCAGGGCCGCAGCTTCGCGCTGCACCCGGTGATGGGCACGCTGCAAAGCATGTTCAACATCGACAAGCGGCTGGCCATCCTGCCCAACGTCGGCCCGCTGCTGATGCCCACCAGCAAGGCCCAGTACAGCCAGAGCTCGCACCCGAAACCGGTCAGCCTGTTCTCGCACAACGACCAGCAAAACACCTGGCAGTCGTTCAAGCCCGAAGGTGCGACGCAGGGCTGGGGCGGTCGCATGGGCGACCTGCTGGCATCGCAAAACGGGCGCGCGGTCTTCACGTCGATTTCCGCCTCGGGCAACGCGGTGTGGCTGGCGGGGCAGACGGTTCAGCAGTACCAGGTGAGCACCAATGGCGCGATCCGCATGGGGGCCGACAGCGGCGGGCGCATCTTCGGCTCCACCGATGTCGCAGCTGCCATGCAACGCATCGTCAGCGGCACGCGTGGCGGGCATGTGTTCGAGGGCGATCTGGCCCGCGTCGCGCAACGCTCGATCGACGCCGAACTGACGCTGCGCACCGCGCTCAAGCCGGCCGGCGATCCGCTGTTCGGCACGGCGGCGACCAACTACAACGCCAGCACCGATCCGAAACTTCAGTACGACAACCCGAGCACCGGCACCCGGTCGTTCAACAGCCTGGCCCAGCAGCTGCAAATCGTCGCCCGCATGATCGACGCCAGCAGCAACGCCGGCGTGAACGCGAAGCGCCAGGTGTTCTTCGTCAGCCTGGGCGGCTTCGACACGCACGACAACGAGAACCGCGGCCACGCCGAGCTGATGGCGAAGCTGGCGCATGCGCTGCGCTACTTCGACACCACATTGGGCGCGATGGGTGCACAAGGCAAGGTG
>JANNEI010000025.1:0-23781 GCA_031378565.1 Burkholderiales bacterium | reverse complement strand
CGGGGCAGCGGCCACCGGCGGATCGACCGTGGCCGCTTGCGCCAGCACCGGCGCATCGCGCCGCCATGCGCCGGTGCGGATGTCGTCGAAGGTGATGCGTTCCAGCTCGACCGGCGCGACCCCGCGCAGCACGCCGAGCTTGAGCGCGGCGGTGTAGCTGAGGTCGATGATGCGGCCCGCATGAAACGGCCCGCGGTCGTTGACACGCACCACCACTTCACGCCCGTTGGCCGGGTTGCGAACGCGAACATAGCTGGGCAGCGGCAGCGTCGGGTGCGCCGCGCTCATCGCGTACATGTTGTAGGTCTCGCCGCTGGCGGTGCGCCGCCCGTGGAACTTGCGGCCATACCACGAGGCCAGCCCGCGCTCGCTGAACGGGCGGTCCTGGGTGATCGGCACGTAGCTCTGGCCCATCACCTCGTACGGCTTGTTCGGCCCGCCGCTGCGGATCGGCTCCAGCTTCGGCTCGGCGTCTGGCACGCTGGCCAGGTTGGGTGGCGGGCTGGCGTCGGGGCCATCGCGGTCGGGCGACGCCGCCGGCCGCGACGGCCGGGCATCGCCAGCGGGCGGTGTGCTGGCGCAACCGGCCAGCAGAAGGATCGACGCGATCGTCGCCCACCCGGTCAGCCCGGCTGTGCGAGGAAGAAACTGCAATGCCATGGCGCGAGTGTCGCCGCACGGCAGCCAGGGCGTGTGTGCTTCGTGCAACGCGGTCTGGGCGGGGTCAGGGCTTCAACAGGTCGGTGATCTGCGCGCCACTTTTCAATCCCGCCGACTCCATCAATGCATCCACCAGCGGTGCCTGAAGGCGGTACTTCAAAGCGCTGTGCATCACCTGGTCAGACACACTGGCGCTCGCGCCAGAGGCGTCGGGGCCTGCGCCGCTGCCACCACCACCATTCAGTCCATCGACATGCACGATCTTGATCTCGCTGATGTGCTCCAGCGGCTTGGCGCTTTCACGCACCACGCCTTCGATGCGGTCGATCGCCGCCAGCTTGGCGCGCAACGCCATCGCCTCGGGCGAGGCCAGGTTCTCGGCCTCGTTCAGGGCGCGCCGCCCCTTTGCTTCGACCTCGTAGCGCCGGCCGGCACTGGCCTGACGCAATGTATCGGCCTCGGACTCGGCTTGCGACAGCAGACGCACCGTCTCGGCGCGGCGCACCGCGGCATCTTGCTCGGCTTGGGCCTGCTGCACCACGGCCAGCCCCTTGGCTTCGATGTCCCGCGACGCGGTGATCAGCGACAGGGCCTTGTCGCGTTCGGCGCGCAGCAGTTCGCGCGCGGAGATCACCGACTCCTCGGCCCGCACCGCCAGCGCGCGCGAGGTGTCGGCGTCGGCCAGCGCGGCGTTGCGGCGCATCGAGTGTTCGGCGATCTCGATCTCGCTGGCCTGCTGCGCCACTTCGAGCGACTTGCGCCGCTCGGTCTCGGCCAGCTCCACCGAGCGCGAGCGGTCGATCTCGATCTCCTTGATCTGCTGTTCGAGCCGCACCTTTTCTTCGCGCAGGGTGCGGTCCGAGCCCAGACGCGCTTTCTCGATCGCCTCGTTCGCGTTCACCTCGGCCACCTGCGACGTGCGCTTCATCTCGGCGGTCTCGACCGTGATCTGGCTTTGCTGCTGAGCGCGGCGGATCGCGATCTCGCGTTCCTGCATCAGCCGAGCGTATTCCTCTTCCTTCTGCAGTTCGAGCATCTGCTGCTCGGCGGCCAGGTTCTTGCGCTGGATCGCCACCTGCGAATCGCGCTCGATCTCGTTGCGTCGCTTGCGCCGCTCTTCGATCTCGGCCGTCAGCTTGGTCAGGCCGGCCGCGTCGAAGGCGTTGTTGGGATTGAAGAACTCACGCGCGGCCTGGTCGAGCTTGGAGATCGAGACGCTGTCGATCTCGAGCCCGCTGGCGTCGATGCCGTGCGACGCCAGCTCACGCACGCGGGCCGAAAACGCGCCGCGGTTTTCGTGCAACGCCTCCATCGGCTGCTGCGCGGCGGCGGTGCGCAGCGCGTCGTTGAAGCGTGCTTCCAGCAGCATGCGCATGCCGTCGGTCGAGGTGGTCTTGCTGCCCAGCGCGCGCGCGGCAGCGCTCACGGCGGCCTTCTCGGGCTTGACGCGCACGTAGAAATCGGCGTCCACATTCACGCGCAGGCGGTCCTGCGTGATCAGCGCGTTCTCGTTGTGGTGCGACAGGCTGATGCGCATGGTGTTCATGTTCACCCGCGTCACCTCGTGCAGCACCGGCACCACCAGCGCGCCGCCCGAAATGGCCACCCGCTCGCCCATGAAGCCGGTGCGCACGAACGACAGCTCGGTGGTCGAGCGCTGGTACAGCTTCGAGAGCAGCCACCACGCCACTGCAACGACGATGACGATCAACACGATCGTCACCAGGATGAGCCCGAAATTGATCTGCATGGCGGCTGGACTCCAGGAAAGGGGAGATGAAACGCTCAGTCGGCACCGCGATCGCGCGGCGCTTGCGGCTCGACCAGCATGCGGATGCACTTGATGAACAACTGGCGGTATTCCTCGGGCAGCCGTTCCAGAACACGCCGCTCGACCAGCACGTCGCGCGGCATCACGCGGTTCAGCAGCGCGGCACCGTCGGCGGCCAGGAACAGTTCGTAGGCGCGCTGGTCGTCTTTCGCGCCAGCGCGGCGCAGCAGCCCGCTGGCGGCCAGCCGCTTGACCATTTCGGCCACCGTGTTGCGGTCCATGAACAGACGGTCGGCCAGCGCGTTCTGGTTCAGCCCGGGCTGCTGGTACACGATGATCAGCGCGGCCTTCTGGCGCGGTGTCAGCGACTCGTCGGAGAACTCCTGCGCAAACATTTCCTCGGCCACGAAATGGGCTCGGCGCAGCAAGTGCGAACCGATGTCTTCGAGCCGGAAATCGTCGAGGATGCGGCGCACCTCGGGGCTCAGGCGGTCACGCGCATCGGCCGCACCTGCGGTCTTGACGGCACGGCCGGTGCCGGCCCGCGCGGGGGCAGGGCGGGTGCGTCTGGATCGGTCGGTGGCGAGGGCGTCGGGCATCGTGAAGGGGCGGGATTGGCGGTGGTCGAAGGCAGTGGGCAAGCCGGAACGGAAACGAGAACAAACGTATACGTACCGAAAAATAGCCTTGGCAGTACGTTCATCGGGTTTATAGACGGGTGCCGAAACGCCGTCAAGGAAATCGCTGTGCACTGATATCTCGGGAAACCACCCATGAGAAATCATGCGTGCCTGCGCTTGACTTCACCAGAAGACATTTCTAGACTGCGACTGAAGTTGCACGTACACGGTCTAAATGCCGAACGTGTACGTCCAAATCTTCCCGGTCTTTCTTTCCCACAACGCCACCCTGGCCTTGGTCCGACCAGCGCTTCACCCAATGCCGATCAGCCCCCTCCTGCAACGCCGCGTGCTGCCTACGCGCACCCTGCCGACGCCACGCTTTCGCTACAGCCCGGTGGTGCAGGCGGGCCCGTTCGCCTTCGTTTCCGGTCTGGTGGCGCTCGATGCGGCCAGTGGCCAACTGGTCGGCGGTGGTGCGTACGCCGAAACCACGCAGATCCTCGCCAACCTGCGGCGGCTGGTCGACGAGATGGGCTGGTCGCTGACCCAGTTGCTGGTGGCACGCATCTTCTGCGCCGACTTCTCGGCCTTCGCCGAAGTCAACCGCGCCTGGGACCAATTTTTCGCCGACGTGGTGCCGCCCGCACGCACCTCGGTCGGCGTGAGTGCGCTGCCGCTGGGCGCGCTGGTCGAGATGGAATTCCAGTTCGTGGTCGATCAACCGGCGGAGGGCTGACGCGAGTCGGCCCGCGGCACTCGGAGGCACAACATGGCGCAAGGCGAAATCATCGCGGGCTTCCTGGCACCGCACCCGCCGCACCTGGTCTACGCTGAGAACCCGCCGCAGAACGAGCCGCGCTCGCAGGGCGGCTGGGAGCCGCTGCGCTGGGCCTACGAGCGCGCCCGCGCCAGCCTCGACGCAATGAAGCCCGACGTGCTGCTGGTGCATTCACCGCACTGGATCACCTCGGTCGGCCACCACTTCCTGGGCGTGCGCCAGTTGAGCGGCAAGTCGGTCGATCCGATCTTCCCGAACCTGTTCCGCTACGACTTCTCGCTCGAGGTCGATGTCGAACTGGCCGAGGCCTGCTGCGACGAAGGCCGCAAGGCGGGCCTGGTGACCAAGATGATGCGCAACCCTAACTTCCGGGTCGACTACGGCACCATCACCACGTTGCACATGATTCGCCCGCAGTGGGACATTCCGGTGGTTGGCATTTCGGCCAACAACACGCCCTACTACCTGAACACGAAAGAGGGCCTGACCGAGATGGACGTGCTCGGCAGAGCCACGCGCGAAGCCATCCGCAAGACCGGCCGGCGTGCCGTGCTGCTGGCCTCGAACACGCTGTCGCACTGGCACTTTCACGAAGAGCCCAGCATCCCCGAAGACATGTCGAAGGAGCACCCGCAGACCATGGCGGGCTACCAGTGGGACATGCGCATGATCGAGCTGATGCGCAAGGGCCGCACGCGCGAGGTCTTCAAACTGCTGCCGCAATTCATCGAAGAAGCCTTCGCCGAGGTCAAGTCGGGGGCTTTCACCTGGATGCACGCCGCCATGCAGTACCCCGAGATCGCGGCCGAGCTGTTCGGCTATGGCAGCGTCATCGGCACCGGCAACGCGGTCATGGAATGGAACCTGCGCAAGGCGGGGTTGTCGATGCTGGACGCCGCCACCGACGACCGCCGCGCCAGCCTGGTCGACTGATCAAGCGCCTTGCGCACCCGCATCTGCATGCCCGTCGTCTCCGCCTTTCTGGTCCCGGGCAGCCCGCTGCCGCTGCTCAAGCCCGAAGTGCTTGGCTGGGGCCGCTTGTCGGCGGCCATGCAACGGGCTGGCCGCGCTCTGGAGGCGTCCCGGCCCGACGCGGTGCTGGTCTATTCGACCCAGTGGCTCGCGGTGCTCGACCAGCAGTGGCTCACGCGCAAGCGCAGCAGCGGCGTCCACGTCGACGAGAACTGGTACGAGTTCGGCGACCTGCCCTACGACATCCATGCCGACACCGAACTCGCGCACGCCTGCGTTGCCGGCTCGCCGCGGTTGGGCGTGCACGCGCGCGGCGTCAACTATGAAGGCTTTCCGATCGACACCGGCACCGTCGTGGCGTGCAGCCTGCTCGGCGTCGGCGGTGCGCTGCGGCCGCTGGTGGTGGCCTCGAACAACCTCTATCACGACGGCGACACCACCGAGCGGCTCGGCGCGCTGGCCGCAGCCTGTGCCGACGAACAGGGCAAACGGGTGGCGGTGCTCGGCATCGGCGGCCTGTCGGGCTCGCTGTTTCGCACCGAGATCGACCCGCGCGCCGACCGCATCGCCAGCACCGAAGACGACCGCTGGAACCAGCGCGTGCTGCAGCTCCTCGAGTCGGGCGACGTGGGCCAGTTGCGCCGCGTGGTTCCCGAGTTCGCCGTGCAGGCCCGCGCCGACATGGGCTTCAAGCATTTTCACTGGGTGTTGGGGGCGTTGAAGGGGCGGTTCACAGGCGCCCGCGTCCATGGTTATGGCCCCGTCTACGGCAGTGGTGCCGCGGTGGTCGAGTTCACGCTTTGAGTCCATCGGTTCACGTCAAGGAGCAATCATGAAGACAGCAAGAAAGTTCGCGTTCGCGGTCATCGGCGGCGCGGCCGCCCTCGCCGGCAGTGGTGTGTTCGCACAGCAGTGCACGATCAAGATCGGCCGCGTGGTGCCGGTCACCGGCCCGTTGGCCGATGTGGGCAAGGACACGCCCTGGGTCGACGAGAACAAGCTCGGCCCGATCAACAAGGCCGGCGGCCTGAAGGTGGGCAGCCAGATGTGCAAGGTCGAATACAAGATCTACGACTCGAAGAGCACGGTGGCTGGCTCGGCCGAAGCGGCCACCCGCGCCATCCTGTCCGACAAGGTCGATTTCCTGATGGCCCAGGGCACGCCCGACACCACCAACGCGCCGTCCGACCTGTGCGAGCGCAACCAGATCCCGTGCATCACCGTGAACACGCCGGTCGAGGCCTGGCTGTTCGGGCCCGACGGCAAGCCGAAAACCTACAAGTACACGTATCACTTCTTCTTCTCGGTGCCCGACCTGGTGACCAACCACGTCGGCATGATCAAGGCCCTGCCGGGCGGCTTCAATGGCAGCATCGGCTACCTGTACCCGAACGACCCGGACGGCACGGTGTTCGCGTCGCTGTTCGACCCGGCCTTCAAGAAAGAGGGCTGGAAGCCCACCGACCCCGGCCGCTTTGCACAGGGCCTGCCCGACTTCTCGTCCGTCATCAACCAGTTCAAGCGCAACAAGGTGGAGGTCGTGACCGGCGTGCTGGCACCGCCCGACATGCAGAACTTCCTGCAGCAGGCCGCTCAGGCCGGCTACAAGCCGAAGATGTACGTGATCGACAAGGCCACCGGCTACCCCGAGCCGATGAACGCGGTAGGCAAGGCCGGCTACGACCTGCTGAGCGTGAACTTCTGGTCGCCGGCCTACCCCGGCACCAGCAAGTTCGGCGGCTACAACGGGCAGGGCCTGGTCGACGCTTTCGAGAAAGGCAACCCCGGCAAGCAATACATCCCGCCGCTGGGCTACGACGACGCGGCCTACGACGTGCTGTTCGACGCCATCCAGCGGGCCGGCTCGACCGACCGCGCCGCGGTGCTGAAGGCGCTGGACGCGACCAACCTGGAAACCGTCGCCGGCCCGGTCAAGTTCAACGCGCAGCACTACTCGGTGCAGCCGCTCGGCGGCGCGCAGTGGCACTTCGACGCAGGCAAGAAGAAGCTGGTGAAAGAGAACGTCTACAACGCGGTCTACCCGAGCGTGAAGAAGACGGCCGAGATGAAGGTCTACCAAAAGTAGGGCGACGCGCCGCGGAGCACCCTGCCTGCCACCGTGCAGCAGCGGTGCACCGCGTCCACGCCGTTCGCGCCGTTCACCATGTCCCGTCTCTACCGCGAGTTCAGCACCCAGGCGCAGATCGATGCGCAGTACGACGTCGAGCAATCGGTGCCCGACTTCATGCTGTACGCGCGCCACTACACCGACGAAAGCCGGCTCGCGCGGCACCGCCTGCGCTGCGAGCTCGACGTGCCTTACGGCCCGACGCGCGACGAGACGCTGGACATCTTTCCCGCCGCCGATCGCCATGCGCCGGTGTTCGTGTTCATCCACGGCGGCTACTGGCGGATGTTGTCGGCCAAGGAGTTCAGCTGCGTCGCGCTGGGCCTGCATGCGCTGGGCATCACCACCGTGGTGGTGAACTACGCGCTGACGCCGAAGGTCAGCATCGACGAGATCACGCGCCAGGCGCGCGCGGCGGTGGCCTGGGTGCTGCGCCGCATCGACCGCCACGGCGGCGACCCCGGCCGCGTGGTGGTGGGCGGTCATTCGGCCGGCGCGCACCTGACCGCGATGTGCCTTCAAACATCGTGGCAGGACGACTACGCGCTGCCTGCCGATCCGCTGGTCGGTGCGGTGTTGGTCAGCGGCCTGTACGACTTGCAGCCGCTGCGCTACAGCCTGATGCAGCCGCAGATCCAGCTCGACGACGGCGTGATCCGCCGCAACTCGCCGATGTTCAGCGTGCGCGCCTGCAACACGCCGGCGCTCGTCACCTGGGGCGCCGACGAGCCGGATGAGTTCCGCCGCCAGTCGGATGACTTTCTGACTGCCTGGACGGCCGCCGGCAACCGCGCCAAACGCGCGCCGCAACCGGGCGCGAACCACTTCACCGCGATCTACGGTTTCGAGGACGCGAGCAGCCCGCTGTGCCAGTGGGTGGCGCAGGCGGTGGGCTTGAAGCGCTGAAGTGATGGCAGACATCCTTACGGTGCGCGGCCTCACGAAATCCTTCGGCGCGATCAGCGTCGCCAGCGATGTGAGCTTCGGCGTCAGCGAAGGCGAGATCCTCGGCGTGATCGGCCCCAACGGTGCCGGCAAGACCACGCTGTTCGGCATGCTCTCGGGCCACATCGAGCCGTCGGCCGGGCAGGTGCTGTTCCGCGGTGAAGACATCACCGCGCTGCCCACGCACGACCGGGCTCGCAAGGGCATCGCGCGCACCTACCAGGTGCCGCGCCCGTTCGGCCAGATGACGGTGTTCGACAACCTGCGCGTGGCCGCCACGTTCGCCGGCGGGCTGTCGGGCACCGAGGCCACCGAGTGGATCGAGCGCACGCTGGCTGTCACCGGCCTGACGCGCTTCGCCGACACGCTGGCCGGCCGCCTGCCTCTGCTGGTGCGCAAGCGGCACGAACTGGCGCGTGCACTCGCGATGCGGCCCAAGCTGCTGCTGATCGACGAGGTTGCCGCCGGCCTGACCGAGTCCGAGGTCAGCGAGTTCATCGCGCTGGTGCGGCGCATTCGAAACATGGGCACCACCGTGGTCTGGATCGAGCACGTGATCCGCACCATGCTGACCGCAACCGACCGGCTGATGGCGCTGGCCGGCGGGCAGGTGCTGGCGGTGGGCATTCCGCACGAAGTCATCCAGTTGCCCGAGGTCAAGCGTGTCTACCTCGGCACCTGACACGTCATCCACCGCCGCCCCGGTGCTGCGCGTGACCAGCCTGTCGGCCTACCACGGCGAGTTGCGCGCGATCTACGACATTTCGCTGGAACTGCAGCGCGGTGACGTGCTGGCCATCATCGGTGCCAACGGCGCGGGCAAGTCGACCTTGCTCAAGTCGCTGACCGGCTTGATGGGCCACGGTGCGCGTTCTCACATTCGGGGAAGCATCGAGTTCAACGGCCAGCGCATCGACAAATTCGCGCCCGAACAAATCGTCGACGCCGGCCTGGCGCTGGTGCCCGAAGGCCGCCGCTTGTTCGCGCGCATGTCGGTCGAGGACAACCTGCTGGCCGGTGCCTACCTGCCGCGCTGCCGCTCCGGCATCCCGGCCAGGCTGCAAGAAATCTACACGCTGTTTCCGCGCCTGCGCGAGCGCCGGCAGCAGCTGGTGTCGCAGATGTCGGGCGGCGAGCAGCAGATGGTCGCCATCGGCCGGGCGCTGATGTCGTCGCCGCGGCTGATCGCCTTCGACGAACTGTCGCTGGGCCTGTCGCCGCTGATGATCGACGAGATTTACAAGAAGCTGCAGCACATCATCAAGGACGGCACGACCGGCATCATCGTCGAGCAGGATCTGAAGCGCGCGCTGTCGGCCTGCACGCGCTTCTGCGTGATGCTCGAAGGCAGCATCGTGCTCGAAGGCCGGCCGGGTGAAGTCAGCGAAGACGCCATCACGGCCGCCTATTTCGGCTCCGCCGTCGGCTCGGCAGCCGGAGCCAGCCATGGGTAACGAAGACATGTACTGGCTGCTGATCGACCTGGCCAACGGCGTGCTGTCGGGTGCGATGCTGGGCGGCTATTACGCGCTGATCAGCGTTGGGCTGGCGCTGAATTTTGGCGTGATGCGGCTGGTCAATCTGTCGCACGGCGACTGGCTGATCGTCGCCGCCTATCTGTGCGTCACGCTGCTGAGCACCACCACCGCGTCGCCCTTTCTGGCGCTGGTGGTCGTGGTGCCGCTGATGTACGCGGTCGGCTACTTCGTGCAGCGCGGGCTGCTCAACCATGTGTCGGTGCAGGCGGCCGAAACGCGCGGCATGTCGCCGGTGTTCGGCCTGATGCTGCCGCTGCTGGTCACCTTCGGGCTGTCCATCGTGCTCAGCCAGGGCATGCTGCTGGTGTTCAGCTCCGACGCCGCCACCATCAAGAACGAGCTGTCGTATTCGGCCATTCGCCTGTCCGACGACCTGAACATTTCCACCTTGCGCTTCGGGTTTTTCATCGCTGCCGCCGTGCTGCTGGCCGGGCTGGCGCTGTGGATGAAAACCACGCATGTCGGGCGCGCCATTCGTGCTGCCAGCGACGACCCCGAAATGGCTGCGCTGATGGGCATGCGCACGCCGCACATCTATGCGGTGGCCAGCGGCGTGGCGCTGGCCTCGGCCTCGGTGGCCGGTTTCATGGTCGGCATGTCGCGCTCGTTCCAGCCCTTCGACGGGCCGCCATTCCTGCTGATGGCGTTCGGCGTGGTGATCCTCGGTGGGCTGGGCTCGCTGCTGGGCAGTTTCGTCGGCGGCATCGCGCTGGGCGTCGTGCAGGTGCTGGCCGGCACCTACTTCGGGCCGGCGGCGCAGCAGGTGTCGGGCTACCTGCTGATCCTTCTGGTGCTCGCGGTGCGGCCGCAAGGCCTGCTGGCGAAGAAGTAACGTCCCACCCGATGGCGCTCAAGCACTTCTTCGACTCGTTCTACGGCCGCCGTGGCGCGGCCTGGGCGGCGGTGCTGGTGCTGGCGCTGCTGCTGCTGCCGGCCACGCTGGCACCGAACAGCTACCTGCTGCACCTGCTGTTCTCGGTGTTCGTCTTCGCCACCCTCGGCCACGCCTGGAACCTGATGGCGGGATACGCCGGTTTGCTGACCTTCGGGCAGCAGGTTTTCATCGGCCTGGGCGGCTTCGCACAGGCCATGGTTTTCTACTACACGCCGGCCTCCATCTGGACCGCCTGGCCGGCAGCGGGACTGGCATCGCTGGCCTTCGCGTGGCTGCTGTGCCTGCCGCTGCGCGAGGCCGGCAGCCAGCGCCGCGTGAAGATCGGCGTGGCGGTGGCGGTGGTCTTGTGGTTGCTTTACGAATGGCTGATCGCCGTGGCACCGCAGTCCGACGTGTTCGGCAGCCACTACGTGCGGCGGGTCGCGATTCTGCTGCTGATCTTTCTGGGTGCCCTGCCGCTGCTGCGGCTGCAGGGGGCCTACTTCGCGGTGGCCACCTGGCTGATCGCCGAGTCGGTGGCCACCGTGTTCAACGAGTGGCGCGTGGTGGGTGCCGGCGGCGGCATGCAGCTGAAGTCCGACGTGACATCGCTGCAGCTCTATTACGTGGCGCTGGCGCTGCTGCTGGTCACCACCGCGATCATCTGGCGCTGGATGCGCTCGTCGTACGGCCTGGCCTTGACGGCGGTGCGCGACGACGAAGACGCCGCGCGCTCCAGCGGTGTCGATGTTAGCCGCGTCAAGTCGGCGGTGTTCCTGGTCAGCGGTGCCATCACCGGCCTGGCGTCGGGCCTGTACTTCATGGACATCGTGATCATCACGCCGCCCTCCGCCTTCGCCATTTCGTGGGCCTCGTACATCGTATTCGTGGTGGTGGCCGGCGGCATGGGCACCGTGGCCGGGCCGATCATCGGCGCGGTGATCTACATCCTGGTCGACCGCGTGCTGGCGGCCGCCGCAGGCCAGGGCCTGCTGGTGCTGGGGGCCTTGTCGATCGCGCTGATGCTGCTGCTGCCACGCGGGTTGATGGGCGTGGTGCACGACCTGCGCTTTCCGCAGCGTGCGCGGCGCAGTGCGTCGGCTCTGTCGCAGTGGCGGCGCTGGCTGCTCGGCGACACCGCCGCCAGCGACCGCGCCGCCTTGTCCGATCAGCCCGGCGTCGTCGCGGCGTACCTGGTGCCCGCCAGCCCGCTGCTGGTGCTGCGGCGCAACGAGGCCCGCTATGCCGAGCTGGTGGCCGGCATGGAGCGCGTGGCGCGCGACATCGACGAGCTGAAGCCCGACACCCTCGTGATCTATTCGACCCGCTGGTTCGCGGTGCTCGACCAGCTGTGGCAAGGCCGCGCACGCATGGCCGGCCTGCACGTCGACGAGAACTGGCACGAGCTCGGCCAGATGCGTTTCGACATGACCACCGACGTGTCGCTGGCGCGCGCCTGCGTGCGCGCAGCGCAGCGCGCCGGCATCGCCTCGCGGCTGGTCGACTACGCCGGCTTCCCGGTCGACTCGGGCACGCTGACGGTGGACACCCTGGTCAACCCCGACGGCATCACGCCGACGCTGGTGATCGCCAACAACCTGTACCACGACTTCGCGCGCACCCGCGTGCTCGGTGAGGTGGTGGCCGCGCAGGCCACGGCGCAAGGCAAGCGGGTGGTGGTGCTGGCGGTGGGCGGCCTGTCGGGCAGCGAGTTTCGCGACCAGCGCGAGTTCAAGGACGACGCGCTGGCGAGCGCCACCGACGACGACTGGAACCGCCGCATGCTCAAGCTGATGGAAGCGCGCGACGTGGACGAGCTGCTGCGCCAGTTGCCCGACTACGCGGCGCAGGCCCGCGTCGACATGGGCTTCAAGCATTTCGCCTTCGCGCTGGGTGCGCTCGGCGGCCGGCTCGGGCCGGTGCAGGTGTTTGCCTACGGGCCGCAGTACGGCAGCGGGGCGGCGGTGGTGAAGCTGCTGTAGTGCGCCGCTGTACATGAAAGGAATCGAGGACACACGCATGAAGCAGTTCCGCAACTACGTGAACGGCGAGTGGCGCAGCAGCGAGCGCCGCTTCGACGACATCAACCCGGTCGACGGCTCGCGCATCGCGCAAGTGCACGAGGCCGACGCGGCCACGGTGGACGCCGCCATTCAGGCCGGCCGCCGCGTCGTGGCCGGGCCTTGGGGCCGCAGCACGGTCATTGAGCGGGCCGCGATGCTGTACCGGATTGCCGATGAGATCGAGCGCCGCTTCGACGACTTCCTGGCCGCCGAAATGGCCGACACCGGCAAGCCGCTGGCGATGGCCTCGACCATCGACATCCCGCGCGGAGCGGCGAACTTTCGCGTCTTCGCCGACATCCTGAAAACCGCGCCGCTCGACGCGTATCGCATGGACCTGCCCGGGGGCGCGCACGCCCTGAACTACGCGGTGCGCAAGCCCATCGGCGTGGTGGGCGTGATCTCGCCGTGGAACCTGCCGCTGTTGCTGCTGACCTGGAAGGTGGCGCCCGCCATGGCCTGCGGCAATGCGGTGGTGGTCAAGCCGTCGGAAGAAACACCGGCGACGGCAACGCTGCTGGCCGAGGTGATGCACGCGGTGGGCGTGCCGCCTGGCGCCTTCAACCTGGTGCACGGCTTCGGCCCCGGCTCGGCGGGTGAGTTCATCACCAGCCACCCCGACATCGACGCCATCACCTTCACCGGCGAATCGCGCACCGGCACGGCCATCATGCGGGCCGCCGCCGAGGGCGTGAAGCCGATCTCGTTCGAGCTCGGTGGCAAGAACGCCGCCATCATCTTTGCCGACTGCGATTTCGGCAAGATGCTCGACGGGCTGATGCGCGCCGTCTTCCTGAACTCGGGCCAGGTCTGCCTGTGTTCGGAGCGCGTCTACGTCGAACGCCCGCTCTTCGAGCGCCTGAGCCTCGCCCTGGTCGAACGCGTGAACGCGCTGAAGCTCGGCTGGCCGATTGATGCCGACACGGAGATGGGCCCGCTGATTTCCGCCGAGCACCGCGACAAGGTGCTGGGCTACTTTGCGCTGGCCCGCGCCGAGGGTGCGACGGTGCTGGCCGGCGGCGGTGTGCCGCTGTTCGGGGACGGTCGCGACCAGGGCTTCTGGGTCGAGCCGACGGTGATTGCGGGACTGCCCGAGACCGCACGCTGCATCAAGGAAGAGGTCTTCGGCCCGATCTGCCACCTCGCCCCGTTCGACACCGAGGCCGAGGCCATCGCGATGGCCAACGACACCCGTTACGGCCTGGCCGCCACCACCTGGACCAATAACCTGAACCGGGCGCACCGCGTGGGCCAGGCGATGCGCGTGGGGCTGAGCTGGGTCAATTCCTGGTTCCTGCGCGACCTGCGCACGCCGTTCGGCGGCGCGGGCCTGTCGGGCATCGGCCGTGAAGGCGGCATGCATTCGATGAACTTCTATTCGGAGCTGACCAACGTCTGCATCCGCATCGACGAGGAGGGAAGCTGATGAACGATTCGATCCAGGCGGTGGCCGACGCATTGCACCAGGCCGCAGGCAGCGGTACGCCCATCGCCCCGGTGCGCACGCGGCTGCCCGACGGCGACCTGAACGCTGCCTACGCGGTGCAGAAGATCAACACCGAGCGCGCATTGCGCGAAGGCCGCCGCCTGGCCGGCCGCAAGATCGGCCTGACCTCGCTGGCGGTGCAAACGCAGCTCGGCGTCGACCAGCCCGACTTCGGCATGTTGTACGCCGACATGGCGTTCGCCGACGGCGAAGAGATTCCCTGGGCTCGGCTGATGCAGGCCAAGTGCGAAGCCGAGGTGGCGCTGGTGCTGGCGCGCGACCTGGGCGACGAGCGCGTCACCGTGGCCGACCTGATCCACGCCACCGCCTATGCGTTGCCGGCCATCGAAGTGGTCGGCAGCCGCATCGCGAACTGGGACATCCGCATCACCGACACCATCGCCGACAACGCCTCGTCGGGCCTGTATGTGCTGGGCAACCAGCCGGTGAAGCTGAGCCACGTCGACCTGCGCCTGGCCGGCATGGTGATGGAGCGGCGCGGCGAGCCGGTGTCGTTCGGCGTCGGCGCGGCCTGCCTCGGTCACCCCTTTACGGCAGCGCTGTGGCTGGCCCGCACCATGGCGCGTGTCGGCATGCCGCTGAAGGCCGGCGACGTGGTGTTGACCGGCGCGCTCGGCCCGATGGTGGCCGTCAGTTCGGGCGATGTGTTCGAGGCGCGCATCAACGGCCTGGGCAGTGTGCGTGCGGTGTTCGGGCACGCCGCGTGAAGGAGCTTGCGATGAACCCCACAGACAAGATCACCCGCATCGCGAAGCGGCTCGATGCCGCCGCGCTGGCCGCGCAGGCCGTACCGCAACTCGGCGGCGACGACGCCATCACGCTGGCCGAGGCCTACGCCGTGCAGCGCGAACTCATTGCGCAGCGGCTGGCGCGCGGTGCCCGGCGCATCGGCATGAAGATGGGCTTCACCAGCCGCGCCAAGATGGCGCAGATGGGGTTGTCCGACCTGATCTGGGGACGCCTCACGTCGGACATGCTGATCGAGGAAGGCAGCACGCTGGACCTGGCGAAGTACGTGCACCCGCGCGTCGAGCCCGAGCTGTGCTTCTTGCTCGGCAAGCCGCTGGAAGGAGCAGTCACGCCGATGCAGGCGCTGGCCGCGGTGGAGGCAGTCGCACCCGCGCTGGAGCTGATCGATTCGCGCTACCTCGACTTCAAGTTCTCGCTGCCCGACGTGGTGGCGGACAACGCATCCTCGTCCGGAATCGTCGTCGGCAACTGGCACCGCCCCGATGTCGATTTCTCGAACCTCGGGTTGCTGATGTCGTTCGACGGGCGCGCAGTGGAAGTCGGCAGCACGGCGGCCCTGCTCGGGCACCCGATCCGGTCGCTGGTGGCGGCGGCGCGGCTGGCGGCGGAGCACGGCGAACGCCTCGAAGCCGGCAGCCTGGTGATGGCCGGCGGGGCCACCGCGGCGGCGGCGCTGAAACCAGGCATCTCGGTGCGCTGCGAAATGCAACACCTCGGCAGCGTCGGCTTCATGACGGCCGCCACGAGGCCGGCCCAATGAGCGCCGCTGCGACCCCGGGCGTGGTCGCCGGCAAGGCCGCGCCGCGCGGAAAGTTTCCGCATGTCAAACGCGCCGGGGACTTCATCTTCGTCTCGGGCACCAGCGCGCGCCGTGCCGACAACAGCATCGCCGGTGCCGAAGTCGACGCCATGGGCACCACGCAACTCGACATCCGCGAGCAGACGCGTGCCGTGATCGAGAACATCCGCGACATCCTGGCCAGCATGGACGCCGGACTCGGCGACGTGGTCGAGGTCTGCAGCTACCTCGTCAACATGAACGATTTTGGCGGCTACAACGCGGTGTACGGCGAGTTCTTCGGTTTCGACGGACCGACCCGAACCACGGTGGCGGTGCATCAGTTGCCGCATCCGCACCTGCTGATCGAGATCAAGGCGGTGGCGTACAAGCCGGTATCCCCGCAGCCGTAGTGCGCGCACTCTGGCGCACGGTCTGGTGCGCCCGGCTGGGATCGAACCAGCAACCCCTGCCTTCGGAGGGCAGTACTCTATCCATTGAGCTACGGACGCAGAGCGCGGATTGTAGCTTTGCGGCCCTAGGCGTTGCCTCGGCCAGCTGCCGTGGCGCGCCTGCGGCGAGGTCGGCAACTGCACCACCACGGGGCCCCGGGGGCCATGGGCGGCGCTTTATAATTCGAGGCTGTGATGCGTGGCCGCCGGATGACCCGACGCGCCCATTGCAGTTGAGGATTTCATGAGCGACGCCCACACCACAGACGACCACGACGGCCCGCACGAAGGGCCCATCAAGACCCCCAAGCAACTGATCCTGGCGGTCTTTTTCTCATTCGTGGTGCCCATCATCGCGATCATCCTGCTGGTGATGTACGTGGTCACTGAGTACAGGCCGTCAGCCGGCAGCGACGGCCTGACGCCCGAAGCGGTGGCCAGGCGCATTCAACCCGTCGGCATGGTGGAAGTGAAGGACCTGTCCGACCCGGCTGCCCTCAAGAACGGCGAGCAGGTTTACGCAGCGCAGTGCGTGGCCTGCCATGGCGCTGGCTTGGCAGGGGCACCCAAGTTCGGCGACGCTGCAGCCTGGGCTCCGCGCCTGGGCCAGGGCTACGAAGCGCTGTTGACGAGTGCCTTGAAAGGCAAAGGTGCGATGGGTGCGCAGGGCGGCGGCGACTACAGCGATCTCGAAATCGGCCGCGCCGTGGTGCACATGACCAACAAGGCTGGCGGCAAGTTCGACGAGCCCAAGCTGCCGGCGGCGGGCACCGCCAGCGCACCGGCCGCAAGCGCAGCAGACGCAAGCGCAGTGCCGGCGGCGACGACGGCCACCACTGCGGCTCCCGCGGCGGCCCCGGCGGTGCCTGTCGTTGCCCCGGCGGCTGTCAAGGTGGCTGCGGCTGAACCGGTGCAAGCCGCTGCCGGCGGGGCCGCGCCCGCGCTTTACACACAGTTGTGCCAGACCTGCCACGTGGCCGGCGTGGCCAACGCGCCGAAGCTGGGCGACAAGGCCGCCTGGGCACCACGCCTGGCGCTGGGCATCGACGGCTTGACCGCCAGCGTCGTCAAAGGCAAGGGCGCGATGCCGCCGAAGGGCGGGTCTGCAGCGTCCGAAGCCGAGATCAAGGCCGTCGTGAGCTACATGGTGAGCAGCGTCAAGTAAGCCGGTCGCGAAGCGAAGATCGGGCCGGCTTGCGAGCCGGCTTTTTTTCGCCTGCCGGTTCGACCTGCAGTCGGCTCGTTCCGGTCGGCGGCGCGCTGGCGAGATGCATCTGTTTGATGCCGGGCTGCGTACTGCCTCGTGTGGTGATGAGGCCGCCGCTTGCGCGGGTGACTTCGCGCCCTTCATCAACCTCTCAGGAGCTCCCCGCATGAAAACAACCGTGTTGATCGCTGCCGCTGCCGCTGCGGTGCTGTCCGCCTGCGCCAGCAGCCCGCCGATGATGAAGGTCGACAACGCAACACTGCCCGAAGCCGTGCGCGTTCCGGCCGGGCAGAGCCTGAAGATGACTACCACCGGCGTCGGTGAACTGACCTACGAATGCCGCGAGAAGAAAGACATGGCCGGCCAGTTCGAGTGGGCCTTCGTCGGACCGGTGGCGACCTTGATGGGTGCCGATCGAAAGACTGTCGGCAAGTACTACGCGGGCCCGACCTGGGAAGCCGCCGACGGATCGAAGGTCACCGGCAAGCAGGTCGCCGTGGCACCGTCGAGCGCGGGCAACATCCCGCTGCAACTGGTCAAGGCCGAGCCGGCAACGGGCGCGGGCGCGATGACGGGCGTGAGCTACATCCAGCGCCTGAACACCAAGGGCGGCGTGGCCCCGGCGACGAGCTGCGACGCAGCCGGCAAAGGCAAGCGGCAGGTGGTTGCGTACGAGGCCGACTACCTGTTCTACGGCATGTGAGCGTCAACCTTCGGGTGCCGGCTTCAGCCGGTAGCCGAAGCGCTGCGGCAAGCTGTCGAAGCGGGCCTCGGTCGGTGACCACAGAGCCGCTTCCACGGCGTCTGCCGCCAGCCCCATGTCCAGCGTGTGCACGATGCCCAGCCCGAGATCGGTGGCGACGAACAGCCGGCCCGATTCGTCCAGCCAAGCCGACTCGAACTGTGCCGCCAGGCTGGTGTGGCTGGTGATTGCCAGCGCGCCCGCTGCCGATGATTCGACCGCGTGCAGGCGCCACACCCAGGGCGCAGCTTCCAGTTCGACATAGACCCGCTGCGGCCCGTTCTGAAAAAACCAGCAGCCGGCGTCGTCGTGCAGGTAGTTGCGCTCGATGAACTCGCGCAGCTTCTCGTGCAGGATGCGGCTGCCCTTGACTTGCGGAAACGGCCCCGCGGCCTGCACCCGGTCGTCGCGCATGTACCAGTCGCCACGCGCGTCCAGCGCCAGCCAGCCATAGCAGTCGGGAACGTTGGGCCACTTTTTCAGCGCGGCCTTGACGATGTCGTCCATGCCCGGATGGTGACTCAGATGTGCGTCTGCATCCAGCCCATCACTTCCTCGGGCAGGGTCAACACATGGCCAGGAAGCGTGCCGCCCGGAAAACCGACGTGGCCGCCGTGGGCCGGCTGCCACAGCGTCACGTGGCGTCCGACCGCGGTGGCGTCGGGCAGGCTGCTGGCCGGCACGAACGGGTCGTTGCGCGCGTTCAGCACCAGCGCCGGGATGCGGATTTGCGCCAGATGCGGCTTGGCCGAGCCGCGCGACCAGTAGTCGTCGGTGTCGCGAAAGCCGTGCAGCGGCGCGGTGAAGACGTTGTCGAAGTCGTACAGGTCGCGTGCCGCCAGCAGGCGTTCGCGGCTGAACAGGCCGGGGTGCTGGGCCAGCTTGCGCAGCGCCTTGGGCACCATGCTGCGCAGGAACATGCGCGTGTACACCTGTCGGTTGAAGCCGCGCCCGATGGCGTGGCCGCCGGCCGCCAGGTCGATCGGCGACGACAGCGCCGCCACGGCACGCACCGTGCGCGCCGCCGATTCACCGGCCTCCTCGGCCCAGCGCAGCAGCGCATTGCCGCCCAGCGACACGCCCACTGCCAGCATCGGCCCGCGGTGCGCCGCACGACAGCGGTCGAGAATCCAGCCGACCTCTTCGAAGTCGCCCGAGTGGTAGGCGCGCGGGCCCCGGTTCAGTTCGCCCGAGCAGCCACGGAAGTGCGGCACGGCAAAGCGCCAGCCGTGGCGGCGTGCCCAGCCGGCGAAGGCCTGCGCGTAGTGGCTGCCGGACGAGCCCTCCAGACCGTGGAACATGATCAGCAGCGGTGCGTCGGCGGCGTTCTCGCCGGTGACGCCGCGCAGCCAGTCCACATCGACGAAGTCGCCATCGGGCGTGGTCCAGCGCGTGCGGTCGAACGTCGGCGCGTTGCCATCGAAGCGCCGCCCGAACAGCGCCGGCCAGATGGTTTGCGCATTGCCGCCGAGGGTGCCTGCCCCGAACAGCCAGGGCGGTGAACGGTAGCCCTGCATCAGTGCAGGACCGAGGCCGACTCGGTGGCTTCCTGCATCTCGTTCTGCGTGCCCGGGCTGGCGTGGTGGGCCACCAGCCGCCAGCCCTGCGCGGCCTTCACGTACACGTTGGTGGCGATCACCCAGCCCCAGCGCGGGCCGTCGTCGGTCATCACCTGGATGCGTTCGAGCAGGTTGTGGACTGCACTGGCGTGGGTCTGCACGCGGCGCACTTTTTCAGGGTGGGCGTCGATGACGCCGTTGGCGAACATGGCTTCGAACGAGGCTCGGATCGTCGCCGCGCCGATGAACCGCGGGCCGCCGGGGTGGACGCAGACGATCTCGTCGTCGTCCGACCACACGGCCATCAGCTTGTCGATGTCGCCCTGCTGAAGCGCTTCGTAGAACTGCGCTTCGGTGTCGTCGGGCGACCCCAGCGTCACGCCGGGAGGTTTCGGCAGGGCCATGCGCAATCCTTCTTCACAACCATGTTGTCAGTTGAAGACCACGGTCTTGCGGCCGTTCAGAAGCACGCGGTGTTCCACGTGCCAGCGCACCGCGCGGGCCAGCACCACGCACTCGACGTCGCGGCCCACGGCGGTGAAATCTTCGGGGCTGTGCGAATGCTGCACGCGCTCCACGTCCTGTTCGATGATCGGGCCTTCGTCGAGGTCGGCCGTCACGTAATGCGCGGTCGCGCCGATCAGCTTGACCCCGCGCTCGTGCGCCTGAAAGTACGGCTTCGCGCCCTTGAAGCTGGGCAGGAAACTGTGGTGGATGTTGATAGCGCGGCCTTTCAGGAACGCGCAGAACTCGGGGCTGAGAATTTGCATGTAGCGCGCCAGCACCACCAGGTCGATGGCGTGTTCGGTCACCAGCGCCTCGACCTGCAGCTCTTGCGCGCGCTTGGCTTCGGGCGGCGCGCCGGTGGGCAGCGCAAAGTGGTGGAACGGCACGCCGTAGCTGTCCGCCAGCGGCTTGAAGTCGGGGTGGTTGGACACGATGGCCGCGATCCCGACATCCAGTTGCCCCGACTGTGCCCGAAACACGAGGTCGTTCAAGCAGTGGCCGTGCTTGCTGACCATCAGCAGCAGGCGCGGCCGCTGCGCCAGCGAATGGAACTGCGCGTCCATGCCGAACTGCTCGCGCACGTGGGTGAACAACTGCGCCAGCGTGCCGGGGGCGGTCAGGTGAGCGGGTGCCTCGAAGTGCACCCGCATGAAGAACAGGCCGGTCGCGTCGGCGCTTTGCACATCACCGAACTGTTGCGAATCGACGATGTTGCAACCGGCCTGGTACAGCAAACCGGAAACGGCATAGACGATGCCCTGGGTGTCGCGGCAGGACAAGGTGAGGACGAATTCTTGCGGTTTGGACATGCGAAGCCTGTGTTTCGTCGATTGTACGAACCGCCCCTAAAATCCGAGGCGTCAACGTCGCCCACTGCCCATGCCCCCACCGATTCAAGACTGGACCGAACGCAGCCGCGAGCTGTCGCGCCTGCTGTCGCGTGCCGGACTGGGCGACCGTGCGGCATTTGCCACGCTTTACGAGCGCACCAGCTCGCATCTGTTCGCCGTCGTGCTGCGTATCAACAGAGACCGAGGCCAGGCCGAAGACATTCTGCAAGAGGTCTTTGTCAGTGTCTGGCGCTCGGCGCAAGGTTTCGACGCGGCACAAAGCCAGCCCCTCACGTGGCTGACCCGCATCGCCCGAAACCGTGCCATCGACAGCCTGCGCCGGGCGCAGACCCAGCCGCAGTTCGATTCCCGCAACCATGCCACCGACGAGGACGCCGACGTGTATGACGACAAGGCCGACGACGCACCGGGACCGCTCGACTTGTTGAGCCGGGCTTCGGACGCGCGCGCCCTGACCGATTGCATCGAGGTGTTGACTGCGCCGCAGCGGCAAAGCGTGGCGCTGGCCTTCTACGACGGGCTGACCCATGCCGAGGTCGCCGATCAGATGGGGCAGCCGCTGGGCACCGTGAAGTCGTGGGTGCGGCGCGCCCTGATGTCGCTGAAGGCCTGCCTGGAACGCGCCGCGCAGAGCGACGCTGCTGCCGGTTCGCAGCAGGGCAACTGACATGGACTACAGCCGCCCTGAATTGGCCGACCGCCTCGCCGCCGAGTACGTCGCAGGAACCCTGCGCGGGCCGGCGCGCCGCCGGTTGGAGGCGCTGTTGCCAGCCCACCCGACGCTGCGCCTTGCGGTGCGCGACTGGCAGGACCGCCTGATGCCGTTGACGCTGAGCATCCGGCCGCAGACGCCATCGGCCGACGTGTGGAAACGCATCGAAGCGCGCATCGGCGCAGCCAGCACCCTCGTCGGCGCACACCAGACGCCCATCGGCTGGTGGGGTCGCCTGACCTTCTGGCGCGGCTTGTCGGCACTGGCGACCGTGGCGGCGCTGAGCCTGGGCGTGCTGCTGGCCAACCCCGACCCGGCGCAGCCGCCGATCGTGGTGGTGCTCAGTTCCACCGCGCCGCCCAATGCCGACGGCTCGGTCACGCCGGCCTCGTTCGTGGCCAGCATCGGCGGCGACGGGCAGGCGGTCGTGATCAAACCGCTGGTCAATGTCAGCCTGGTGCCGAACCGCAGCCTGGAGCTGTGGGCGGTGCCCGGCAGCGGCGCGCCGCGCTCGCTCGGCCTGATCTCGGCCAGCGGCGCGACCGTGGTTCAGAAGAACAAGGTGCAGGCCGGCACCGCCGCGCTCGCCGTCAGCCTGGAGCCGCCGGGCGGCTCGCCCACCGGCGCGCCGACGGGGCCGGTGCTGTTCGTCGGCAAGTTGCAGGGCTGATTCAGGCCCGCGCTGTCCGCAACGCTGCCTGCAGCGCAGCCTCGGCCCGCGCCGCCGTCACCTCGGTCAGGCAGCGGGTGTGGCCGAAGCGGCAGACGCGGTCGAAGCAGGGCATGCAGTCCAGTTTCAATTCTTCCTTCAGCCAGATCACTTCGGCGCGCGGGTTCAACGGCGGCGTGTGTTCGGGGCTGGTCGAGCCGAACACCGCGACTTGCGGCACACCGAAGGCGGCCGCGACGTGCATCAGTCCGGAATCGTTGCTGACCATGCCGCGCGCGGCGGCAATCAGTGCCATCGCGTCGATCAGCGGTGTTTGCCCGGCCAGCACGCGGCAGGCACCCGGCGCGGCGGCCGAAATCTGTTCGCACAGCGCCGCTTCCTTGCCCGAGCCCAGCAGCAGCACGACCAGGCCGTGTGCCGCGAACAGCGAGCCTGCCAGCTCGGCGTAGTGACTGGCGGGCCAGCACTTGGCCGGGCCGTATTCGGCACCGGGCGCGAAGACCCAGTACGACTGCGGCTGCACGCCGACCGCATCGGTGGCCCGGCGCAGCGTGGGCTCCTCGAAGTGCAGGCGCGGATGTGGGCCCGCTTCGGTGGACACCGCCGTGGCCCCGGCCAGCGCACTGTAGAACGCCACCATCGGCGGGCGGCCCGGCGGGTTGGGCAGCCGTTGGTTCAGCAGCCCGAAGCGGCCTTCGCCGTGGTAGCCGATGCGCTGCGGAATGCGCGCCAGGAACGGAATCAGCGCCGCCTTGATCGAGTTGGGCAGCACCAGCGCCGTGTCGAAGCGGCCCTGCAGCCCGGCCGCGATGACGCGGCGTTGTGCCCAGTCGAGCCGGCCGTGCTGGAACGGCAGTTCGATCACGTCGTGCACCTGCGGCATCGCGCGGTACACCGGTGCCACCCAGGGCAAGGCGGCCACGCTGATCGCATCGCCGCGTTGTGCCAGGCGCGCCAGCAACGGCTCGCTCATCACGGCGTCGCCGATCCACTGCGGCGCGATGACAAGGCTGCGCTTCATCCGACCCAAGCGGCCGAGGCAATCGCTCGCATCGGCTCGGCGAGCCTCAATGCGCGTGCAGTTGTTCGCCCGCCTTCAAGCGGTAGACCGTGCCGCAATACGGGCACTTGCCTTCGCCGGTGGTGGCCACCTCGATGAAGACGCGGGGGTGCGTGCTCCACAGCGTCATCTTCGGGTTCGGGCAGGCCACCGCGCCCGGGCCTTGCAGGTCGGCGGCAGTCACTTCGACGACGGATTCAGCGCGGTTCATGGCCATGCTCATGCGACCCGCGTCAGCCACTCGGCGTACTTCGGGTTGCGCCCGTTCACGATGTCGAAAAACGCGCTCTGGATTTTTTCGGTGATCGGCCCGCGCGAACCGGCACCCAGTTCGATGCGGTCCAGTTCGCGGATCGGTGTCACCTCGGCGGCGGTACCGGTGAAAAAAGCCTCATCGCAGATGTAGACCTCGTCGCGCGTGATGCGCTTTTCGACCAGCTTCAGGCCCAGGTCGTCGCAGATCGCGAGCACGGTATTGCGCGTGATGCCGTTTAGCGCGCCGGCGCTGAGGTCGGGCGTGTAGACCACGCCTTTCTTGATGATGAACAGGTTCTCGCCCGCGCCTTCGCTGACGAAACCCGAGGCGTCGAGCAGCAGCGCTTCGTCGTAGCCGTCGTCCAGCGCTTCCATGTTG
>JANNEI010000105.1:0-23174 GCA_031378565.1 Burkholderiales bacterium | reverse complement strand
ACCTGGGGCCGGTGGTTGCCGCTCTTGGAAAACTTCAGCAGCTTGACGACCCGTGGGCCGGGCTTGCGGTCTTCGCGTTCGACCTTCACCTTCGGCGGCATCGGCCGCCACAGCACCAGCAACTTGCCGATGTGCTGGATGGGCGCGGCACCGAGTTGGTGGGCGAGGCTCGCGAAGAACGACTCGCGCGTCTCGCGCTCGTCCGAAAAAACGCGCACCTTGATCAGGCCGTGCGAGTTCAACGCCGCGTCGATTTCCTTCACGACGGCCGGGGTGAGCCCGTCGCCGCCGATCATGACAACCGGGTCCAGGTGATGGGCGTCCGCGCGTTTGTCTTTGCGCTGGGCGGGAGTGAGTTGGATGGAAGGCATCCCCGTATTATCGACGCCGTATGAAAGTCAAATCGAAAAGCAAGAAGATCAACAAGGCGTGGATGTTCGACCACCTGAACGACACCTACGTCAAGCTGGCCAAGAAGGAGGGCTACCGAGCCCGCGCCGCCTACAAGCTGAAGGAAATCGACGAGGAGCTGGGATTGATTCGGCCTGGCCAGTTGGTGGTGGACCTGGGTGCCACGCCCGGCGCATGGAGCCAGTACGTGAGACGCAAGTTCGCCGCCAAAGAGGGCGCTGCCACGGGGCCGATGAACGGCAGGATCATCGCGCTGGACCTGCTCGATTTCGAGCCGATCGACGGTGTCGAATTCATCCGGGGCGACTTTCGCGAGAGCGAGGTGCTGTCCGTGCTGGAGGCGCTGATGGCGGGACGCGAGGTGGACGTGGTGATATCGGACATGGCACCGAACCTGTCGGGCATCGAAAGCTCGGATTCGGCGCGCATTTCTGATCTGGTGGAACTGGCGGTCGATTTTGCGCAGAACCATCTCACCGAGCGTGGGGCCCTGGTTTGCAAGGTATTCCATGGCAGCGGCTACGGCCAACTCACGTCGCTTTTCAAAGAAAGGTTTCGGGTGGTCAAAGCCATCAAGCCGAAGGCGTCGCGAGACAAATCATCCGAAACCTTCCTGGTCGGTGTCGGTCTCAAGAAGCACGGGTGCCTCGCCGATATCTAGCGACAGCGAGCCATAGGTCGCCAAAGCGTCTGGATACACCTGCGCACACAGTGGTGAAACCGGCGCTCTGATAGGGCTTGAGTCGCATAAAATGGCACCTATATACCGTCCATGGCCGGCGCGCAGCGCAGGGCCGACGTGTTTTGTCCCGCAACAGGAGTCGCGTTGAACAATCAATGGTTTTCGAAAGTCGCTGTCTGGCTGGTGATTGCTCTCGTGCTGTTCACCGTATTCAAGCAGTTCGATCGCGGTGCCGCAGCGGGCAGCCAGATCGGCTACTCCGACTTCCTCGAAGAGGTGCGCAACAAGCGCATCAAGACCGTGACCTTGCAGGAAGGTCCGGCTGGCACCGAGATCATTGCGACCACCAGCGACGACAAACGCCTTCGCAGCACTGCAACCTACCTTGACCGCGGCCTGGTCGGCGACCTGATCAACAGCGGCGTCAAGTTCGATGTGAAGCCGCGTGAAGAGCCTTCGTTGTTGATGAGCATCCTCGTGTCCTGGGGCCCGATGTTGTTGTTGATCGGCGTGTGGGTCTACTTCATGCGCCAGATGCAGGGCGGCGGCAAAGGCGGTGCCTTCAGCTTCGGCAAATCGAAGGACCGCATGCTCGACGAAGCCAATAACACCACCACCTTCGCCGATGTCGCGGGTTGCGACGAGGCCAAGGAAGAAGTCAGGGAACTGGTCGACTTCCTGAAAGACCCGCAACGCTTCCAGAAGCTCGGCGGCCGCATCCCGCGCGGTGTGTTGCTGGTCGGCCCTCCGGGCACCGGCAAGACCCTGCTGGCCAAGGCCATTGCCGGCGAAGCCAAGGTGCCGTTCTTCAGCATCTCGGGCTCCGACTTCGTTGAAATGTTCGTCGGTGTGGGTGCGGCCCGCGTTCGCGACATGTTCGAGCAGGCCAAGAAGAGCGCGCCGTGCATCATCTTTGTCGACGAGATCGATGCGGTGGGCCGCCACCGCGGTGCCGGCCTGGGCGGCGGCAACGACGAACGCGAGCAGACACTGAACCAGATGCTGGTCGAGATGGACGGCTTCGAGACCAATCTCGGTGTGATCGTGATGGCTGCCACCAATCGTCCCGACATCCTGGACCCTGCCCTGCTGCGTCCCGGTCGCTTCGACCGTCAGGTGTATGTCACCCTGCCCGACGTGCGTGGTCGCGAACAGATCCTGAACGTGCACATGCGCAAGGTGCCGGTGGGGCAGGACATTCGCGCCGACATTCTGGCGCGCGGCACGCCGGGCTTCTCGGGTGCCGATCTGGCCAACCTGGTCAACGAGGCGGCGCTGTTCGCGGCCCGCCGCAATGGCCGCGTGGTCGAGATGCTCGACTTCGAGAAGGCCAAAGACAAGATCATGATGGGCCCCGAGCGCAAATCGATGGTGATGCCAGAAGAAGAGCGACGGAACACGGCCTACCACGAGTCCGGCCACGCCCTGGTCGCCAGGCTCATGCCCAAGACCGACCCGGTCCACAAGGTCACCGTGATTCCGCGCGGGCGTGCGCTCGGCGTGACGATGCAATTGCCTGAAGGCGACCGCTACAGCCTGGACAAGGAACGCATGCTGTCGACGATCTCGGTGCTGTTCGGTGGACGGATTGCCGAAGAAGTGTTCATGCACCAGATGACCACCGGGGCCAGCAACGACTTCGAGCGGGCCACCGCGATCGCCCGCGACATGGTGACGCGCTACGGCATGACCGACGAACTGGGGCCGATGGTTTATGCCGAGAACGAGGGCGAGGTCTTCCTCGGCCGCTCGGTGACGAAGACGACCAATATGTCCGAGGAGACGATGCGCAAGGTGGACGGCGTGATTCGTCGCATCATCGATGAGCAGTACGCCATCGCCCGCAAGCACATCGAGGACAACCAGGACAAGATGCACGCGATGGCCAAGGCCTTGCTGGAATGGGAAACCATCGACGCCGAGCAAATCGACGACATCATGAACGACAAGCCGCCGCGGCCGCCGAAGGACTGGACGCCAAGCAACAACAAGCCCAGCGGCCCGGCCGCGCCGGTGACGGCGGACAGCGCGCCAGCGGCTGCCTGACCGTCCATTCACGGCAATCGTTCGACGGGGCTTCGGCCCCGTCGCCGTTTCAGGAACTCGGCGCTCTCAACCATCATGTTCTGGCAGACCAGCCGCTTTCGCATCGACTTGTCCCGGCCAAAGGTGATGGGCATCGTCAACGTCACGCCCGATTCGTTTTCCGATGGCGGCTTGTTTTCGTCGGCCACGCAGGCGCTGGCGCATTGCGAAGGCCTGCTGCGCGACGGTGCTGACATCCTGGACGTCGGTGGCGAGTCTAGCCGCCCCGGTGCGCAGGCGGTGAGCTGGCAGGAAGAATGGCTGCGGGTGCAGCCGGTGCTGGCCGGTGCATTGAGTCTGGGCTGCCCCGTCTCGCTGGACACCGCCAAGCCCGAGTTGATGCAACGTGCGCTGGCCATGGGCGTGGACATCGTGAACGACATCCATGCGCTGCGCACGCCTGGCGCTGAAGATGTGGTGGCCGCGCACCCGAGCTGTGGCGTCTGCCTGATGCACATGCAGGGACAGCCGCAAGCCATGCAGGTCGCACCGGCTTATGCCGATGTGGTGCGGGAGGTGGCTGAGTTCCTGGCTCAGCGCGCGCAGGTTTTGCAGTCGCGTGGCGTGGCCGCGCAGCGCATCGCGCTCGACCCAGGCATCGGGTTCGGCAAGACGGTGGCGCAGAACCTCGAGTTGCTGCGCCGCCAGCCGGAGTTTCTGACACTGGGGTTCCCGCTTTTGGTGGGCTGGTCGCGCAAGTCGTCGCTCGGCGTGCTCACCGGCAAACCAGCGGGCGATCGGTTGGCCGCCAGCGTGGCGGCGGCGCTGGCGGCAGTGCACTGCGGCGCGCGCGTCGTGCGGGTGCACGACGTTGCGGCGACCGTGGATGCGCTCAAGGTCTGGCAGGCAGCGGGCTTGCTCGATTGATCGCCGACAATTGCTCGCAGGAGGCAATCACTACATGAGCAGAACTTTTTTCGGCACCGACGGCATTCGCGGCACAGTGGGGCAGTCCCCGATCACCCCGGATTTCATGCTGCGTCTGGGGCATGCCGTGGGTCAGGTGCTCAGACGCCACCAGGGCAATGAACGCAAGCCCACCGTGCTGATCGGCAAGGACACGCGAATTTCCGGCTACATGATCGAGTCGTCGCTCGAAGCCGGCTTCGCTTCAGCCGGTATCGATGTCCTGCTGACCGGGCCGCTTCCCACCCCTGGCGTGGCTTACCTCACGCGGGCGCTGCGGCTGGACCTCGGCGTGGTGATCAGTGCGTCACACAACGCTTTCGGCGACAACGGCATCAAGTTTTTCTCGGCCCGTGGCGAGAAACTGCCCGATGCCTGGGAGCAGCAGGTCGAGGCCATGCTCGAAACGGCACCGCAATGGGTCGAGTCGATTCAGCTCGGCAAGGCGCGCCGGCTCGAAGATGCGCAGGGCCGCTACGTCGAATTCTGTAAAAGCACGTTCGGCAGCGAGCTGTCGCTCAAGGGCTTGAAGATCGTGGTCGATGCTGCGCACGGCGCGGCCTACCACGTGGCCCCAGACGTTTTTCATGAACTGGGGGCCGAAGTCGTTGCCATCGGCTGCAGCCCGAACGGGTTGAACATCAATGCCGGCTTCGGTGCCACATCACCTGCAGCGTTGGTGCAAGCCGTCAAGGACAGCCAGGCCGACTACGGTGTGGCGCTGGACGGCGACGCCGATCGCCTGCAACTGGTGGACGCGGCGGGCCGCCTGTACAACGGCGACGAGTTGCTGTACGTGATGGTCGCCGACCGACTGGCGCAGGGCCAAAGAGTGGCGGGAGCAGTCGGCACCTTGATGACCAACATGGCCGTCGAAGTGGCCCTGAAGTCGCGCGATGTCGAATTCGTTCGCGCCAAGGTCGGCGACCGCTACGTTCTTGAAGAGTTGTCCGCGCGTGGGTGGTTGCTTGGCGGCGAAGGCTCGGGGCACCTGCTGGCGCTCGACAAGCACACGACGGGTGATGGCATCGTCAGCGCGCTTCAGGTGCTGCAGGCGGTCAGCCGCAGCGGGCAGAGCCTGTCGAACCAGTTGCAGGATGTCACGTTGTTCCCGCAGGTGCTGATCAATGTGCGTTTGCAGCCAGGCCAGGACTGGAAGACGAATCTGGCCCTGACCGACGCCCACAAAGCCGTCACACACGAGCTTGGCAGCAGCGGCCGCGTGTTGATTCGCCCGTCGGGCACCGAGCCGCTGGTTCGAGTGATGGTCGAGGCGCGCAGCGCGCAACAAGCGCAAGAGTGCGCCCAGCGCATGGCCGACACGCTGCGCTGACATGATTCCGCCTTTGTGACGAAACCATGAATTCAATGTGACAGAGCGACAGTCCGTCCTGCACATGTCATGCTGTTGTCACAGTGGACTTCTACAGTCTTGCCACCGACCACTGACCCTATACAGGGGACGAAAGGCAAGCACATGATCAAGATTGTTTCTCCCTGCATCGCCGCGATGGCGCTGGCTCTGTCCACAGGCGTCGTTCTCGCCCAAGACGTGACCGGCGCAGGTGCAACATTTCCCGCGCCGCTGTACGCCAAGTGGGCCGATGCCTACAACAAGGCCACGGGCGCACGCATCAACTACCAATCGGTGGGTTCAGGCGCGGGACTGCGCCAGATCCGCGGCAAAACCGTCGACTTCGGTGCCTCCGACATGCCGCTTCAGGACGACGAACTGATCAAGGACGGCTTGGTGCAATTCCCGACCGTCATCGGCGGGGTGGTGCCAGTCGTGAACATCGTCGGTGTCGCGCCTGGTCAGATCAAACTCACTGGCCCACTCCTCGGTGATATCTACCTCGGCAAGATCACCAAGTGGAACGACCCCGCACTCACCGCCATCAACCCCGGTGTGCCATTGCCGGACGCCGCCATTTCGGTGGTGCGCCGTGCCGATGGCTCAGGCACGAGTTTCATCTTCACGAACTACCTGTCCAAGGTCAACCCGGACTGGAAGGCCAAGGTTGGCGAAGGCACCGCCGTAAATTGGCCCACCGGTGCCGGTGGGAAGGGCAACGAAGGCGTGGCCGCTTTCGTGACCCGCCTGCCGAACTCCATCGGCTATGTCGAGTACGCGTATGTGAAGCAGAACAAGATGACCTATACCTTGTTGAAGAACAAGGATGGGCAGTTCGCCACGCCCGATGATGTGAACTTCAAGGCAGCCGCCGCCAGTGCCGACTGGAGCAAGACCTTCTACCAGGTGTTGACGGAACAGCCAGGCAAGGAAACGTGGCCGCTGTCGGGTGCCACTTTCATCATGATGCACAAAGCGCAGGAAAAGCCTGTGCAAGCCAGCAATGCGTTGAAGTTCTTCGAGTGGGCCTTCAATTCTGGCGACAAGATGGCCGGCGATCTGGAGTACGTTGCCCTGCCCGATTCGGTCAAGGCGCTGGTCCGCAAGCAGTGGGCTGAAGTGAAGGACGCCTCCGGAAAAGCGGTCGCTTTCAAGTAGGGCTCGATGCTCTGAGGTATCAGAGGGCGCTGACGCAGCGCCTTCACCTGAACTGATCGGATTCAACGTGGCCGCAACATTTCCCGCTACGCCCTACGAAGCCGGTGACGCTCACCGTGCGGATCCGATGGGCAAGCCGCCTGCGGCAAGGCGTTCGTCACCGTGGGTGGACCGAATCTTTTCCTTGCTGGCTCACGCCTCGGCGTGGCTGACGCTCGGGCTGCTGGTGGCCATCATCGGTTCCTTGGTTGTCGGGGCGATGCCTGCCATCCGCGAGTACGGCTTGAGCTTTCTGTGGCGCAGCGAATGGGACCCGGTGCAGAACCGCTACGGCGGGCTGGTGATGATTTACGGCACGCTGATGACGTCGTTCATCGCGCTGCTGATTGCTGTTCCGGTCAGCTTCGGCATTGCGTTGTTCCTCACCGAGCTATCGCCCAACTGGCTGCGCCGTCCGCTGGGCGTCGCTGTCGAACTGCTGGCTGCGGTCCCGTCCATTGTCTACGGCATGTGGGGCTTGCTGGTGTTCAGCCCGGTGCTGTCGACCTATGTGCAGCAACCGCTGCAAAAGCTGTTGGTCAACGTGCCGGTGCTGCGCGAACTCGTGTCGGGCGCACCGGTGGGCATCGGCATCCTGTCGGCCGGCATCATTCTGGCGATCATGATCATTCCGTTCATCGCGGCGGTGATGCGTGACGTGTTCGAGGTCACCCCGGCGATGTTGAAGGAGTCTGCCTACGCGCTGGGCTCCACCACCTGGGAAGTGGTGTTCAAGGTGGTGCTGCCTTACACCAAGACCGGCGTGGTGGGCGGCATCATGCTGGGCCTGGGCCGGGCCATCGGTGAGACGATGGCGGTCACGTTCGTGATCGGCAACTTCAACCAGCTCAACAGCCTGTCGCTTTTCGAAGCGGCCAACAGCATCACGTCGGCGCTCGCCAACGAATTTGCGGAAGCGGGCGAGGGCCTGCACCAGGCTTCGCTCATCTACCTCGGTCTGGTGCTGTTCTTCATCACTTTCGTGGTTCTGTCGCTGTCCAAGCTGTTGTTGGCTCAACTCAAGAAGAGTGAAGGGAGCCGGACATGAGCAGCCTTTCCGCCATCGACGCATCCAGGCTGGCCCACCACAAGCGGCGCAAGACCATCAATGCAGTGGCGCTGGCCTTGTCGCTCAGTGCGATGGCGTTCGGCCTGTTTTGGCTGATCTGGATCCTGATCGAGACGGTTCGCCTCGGCATCGGCGGCTTGACGCTGTCCTTGTTCACCGAGATGACACCGCCGCCTCAAGCCGAAATCGGTGGTTTGGCGAATGCCATCTTCGGTTCATTGATGATGGTTTCGCTGGCCACGGCGATCGGCACGCCGATTGGCGTGATGGCCGGCATCTACCTTGCGGAGTACGGCCAGAAGACGTGGTTGGGCAGCACGACGCGGTTCATCAACGACATCCTTCTGTCGGCCCCGTCCATCGTGATCGGCCTGTTCATCTACACCGTGGTGGTGGCACCGATGAAGGGATTTTCCGGCTTCGCTGGCGTGTTGGCGTTGGCGCTGATCGTGATTCCGGTGGTGATCCGCACGACCGAGAACATGCTGACGCTGATCCCGAATGCGCTGCGCGAAGCAGCCTACGCATTGGGCACACCGAAATGGAAGGTCATCGCCAGCATCACGCTGAAGGCGGCACGCGCCGGTGTGTTGACGGGCGTGTTGTTAGCGCTGGCGCGCATCGCCGGAGAAACCGCGCCGCTGCTGTTCACCGCACTGTCGAACCAGTTCTGGACGTCGAGCCTGGGCGAGCCGATGGCCAGCCTGCCGGTGACGATTTTCAAGTTCGCGATGAGCCCGTACGAGAACTGGCAAAAACTGGCATGGGCGGGCGTCTTCCTGATCACGCTTGGCGTGCTGGCGCTGAACATTCTGGCGCGGGTTCTGTTCCGCAACAAACACTGACAGCCCGAGGTCACCGTCATGGACACCAAAGTCGAACTGCCCATCACCGAAAAAGTCAAACTCTCGGTGCGCAACCTCAACTTCTACTACGGCAGCTTTCATGCGCTGAAGCGCATCAACCTGGACATTCCCGAGAAGAAGGTGACCGCCTTCATCGGCCCGTCGGGTTGCGGCAAATCGACCTTGCTGCGCACCTTCAATCGCATGTTCGAGTTGTACCCCGAGCAGCGTGCCGAAGGCGAGATCCTGCTGGACGGCGAGAACATCCTGGAAGGCAAGCAGGACGTGTCGCTGATGCGCGCCAAGGTCGGCATGGTGTTTCAGAAACCGACCCCGTTTCCGATGTCGATCTACGACAACATCGCCTTCGGCGTGCGCTTGTTCGAGACGCTGCCGCGCACCGAGATGGATGAACGTGTGGAGTGGGCGCTGAAGAAGGCAGCGCTCTGGAACGAAGTGAAGGACAAGCTGAGCCAGAGCGGGTCCGGCCTGTCGGGCGGGCAGCAGCAGCGCCTTTGCATCGCACGCGGGATCGCGATCAAGCCCGAGGTGCTTTTGCTGGATGAACCGTGTTCGGCGCTCGACCCGATCTCGACCGGCAAGATCGAAGAATTGATCCACGAACTGAAGAGCGACTACACCGTGGTCATCGTGACGCACAACATGCAGCAGGCGGCGCGCAGTTCCGACTACACGGCCTACATGTACCTCGGCGACCTGATCGAGTTCGGGCCTACGTCGGAGCTGTTCATGAAGCCGAAGAAGAAGGACACCGAGGACTACATCACCGGCCGCTTTGGATGAGGGCCGACGACGTGTCTCGCTTCCAACTTGAAGCAGCGGAAACCAGGAATCTCAAATGAGCGACAAGCATCTTTCGACCCAATTCGACGCTGAACTCAGCGGCATCTCGACCCGCGTGCTGGAGATGGGCGGGCTGGTCGAGTCGCAGGTGGCGCAAGCCATCTACTCGCTGACCAACTTCAGCGGTGAAACCGCATCCCAGGTGCTGGTGCAGGAGGAAACGGTCAACGCGATGGAAGTGGAGATCGATCGTGACCTCTCCACCATCATCGCGCGCCGGCAACCCACCGCACGTGACCTTCGATTGCTGATCGCGATCAGCAAAAGCATTGCCAACCTTGAGCGCGTCGGGGACGAGGCAGCGCGCATCGCGCGAACGGTGCAGCGGCTGATCAACACCGGTGTGTCCAGCCGCATGCGCTTGCCGGTGAGCGATCTGGCTTTCGAGGCGGAACTGGCGGTGACGCTGTTGCGCAAGGCGCTGGATGCATTCGCAAGGCTCGATGTCGAAAAGGCGATCGAGGTGCTCAAGCAGGACGACCAGATCGACCAGGAATTCGAAGGCCTGATGCGAAAGCTGATCACCTTCATGATGGAAGACCCGCGCACCATTTCGTCCAGCATCGACCTGATCTTCGTGGCCAAGGCGATCGAGCGCGTCGGCGACCACGCGAAGAATCTGGCCGAAGTCATCATCTATGTCGTCAAGGGCACCGATGTGCGGCACAACTCGGTGGCGACTGTCGAATCGATGGTCCGCTGACCTGAAAGGAACCTCAGATGAGCAGAATTCTGGTAGTCGAAGACGAGTCTGCAATTGCCGAGTTGATTTCCATCAACCTGCGCCATGCCGGCTATGAAGTCACCATTGCGACCACCTCGGACCAGGCCCAGTCGGAGGTCGACCGCGTGCTGCCCGACCTGGTGGTGCTCGACTGGATGTTGCCTGGCCAGTCGGGGTTGGCGCTGGCCAAGCAATGGCGCGGTCAGTCACGCACCCGTGAGTTGCCCATCATCATGCTGACGGCACGAGCCGAAGAGGGCGACAAGATCTCCGGCCTCGATGCCGGTGCCGACGACTACCTCACCAAGCCGTTTTCCACCAGTGAGTTGCTGGCCCGGATTCGTGCCGTGTTGCGCCGCAAGGCACCCGAGGCACTGGACACCCTGGTCGACGTGGGTGGGTTGAAGCTGGACCCGGCCACCCGACGTGTCTCGCGCGATGACCGCGAGGTGCGCGTCGGCCCGACCGAGTTTCGTCTGCTGCATTTCTTCATGACTCACCCGGAGCGGGTGCACAGCCGTTCGCAACTTCTTGACCGGGTGTGGGGCGACCACGTTTTCATCGAAGAGCGCACGGTTGATGTGCACGTGAAGCGGCTGCGAGAGGCGCTTGAGCCGGTGCAGTGCGCCCGCATGATCGAAACCGTCCGCGGTGCCGGCTATCGCCTGACTCAGCAGGTTCCCGCCTTGTCGGCACCTTGACACGCCTTCGCTGACACCATGGAGTGGCTCATCCCCCGCATCCTGGCAAGCTTGCTGTGGGTGATTCTCGGCGCTGTCGTGGGGATGTTTGTCGGTGACTTCTACAAGGCTCCCACGACCGGTGCCCTGGTGGGTGCAGGGGTTGGTGCGCTGCTTCATGCCCTCGTGGACGCGTTCCGTGCCCACCGACTGATGCAGTGGATGCGCGGTCAGCAAGATGACGCTGCGCCGCGTGACGCTGGCTTCTGGGGTGAGATGGGCTACCGAATCGAGCGCACGCAGCGCCTGCTTGAACAAAAGGTCGATACCGAACATCAGCGTCTCGACCAGTTCCTGTCGGCGATCGAGGCATCGCCCGCAGGCGTGATGCTGCTCGACGCCAACGACCAGATCGAATGGTGCAACTCGGTGGGCGCGAATCACTTCGGGCTCGACCCCCAGCGTGACCGCCGCCAACGCATCACCAACCTGGTGCGGGCACCCGCATTCGTGGCCTACCTTCAGGCGGGCGTGTTCGACGATGTCGTCACTTTCCCCGGCCCGGGCGCGCGCGGAACGGTCTCCGTGCTGGTGCGGCGTTATGGCGACGGCATGAAGCTCGTGCTGTCGCAAGACATCACCGAACGCGAACGCAATGATGCGATGAGGCGTGACTTCGTCGCCAATGTCTCGCACGAGATTCGCACCCCGCTCACCGTGCTGTCCGGGTTCATCGAAACCATGGTGAACCTGAGCTTGACTGAGGTCGAGCGCCGCCGCGTTCTCGAGTTGATGTCGCAGCAGACGCTGCGCATGCAGAGGCTGGTCGGCGACCTGCTGACGCTGGCACAGCTCGAAGGCAGCCCACGCCCGCCCGCCGACCGCTGGGTCAGTGTGCAGCGCTTGTTCATGCAGGTTCATGCCGACGCGGAAGCCCTTTCTGCGGGGCGGCACGCGCTGTCGTTCCAGAGGCCGTCAGACGTTCAGCTGGCAGGAAGCGAGGGCGAGTTGCTGAGCGCCGTCGCCAACCTGGTGAACAACGCGGTTCGCTACACACCCACCGGCGGCAGCATTCAGGTGACCTGGTTGTCCAGAACCGACGGATCCGGTGAAATCGAAGTGCGTGACTCCGGGCCAGGCATCGAGCGCGAACACCTGCCGCGACTGACAGAGCGCTTCTACCGTGTGGACGGCAGCCGCTCGCGTGACACTGGCGGCACCGGGCTGGGCTTGTCGATCGTCAAGCACGTCGTGCTGCGCCACGGCGGCGAACTCGAGATCCAGAGTGAACTGGGCAAAGGCTCGGCGTTCAAGCTGGTGTTCCCGGCCGTGCGAGTGCGCTCGGTTGTTGCAGAGCGAAGCGCTGACGCGCTGGCTCCAACGGCGTCTGCGTTGCTTCACTGAACCGTTGCGGGTGGCGCGTCCTGCGCGGCGCGGCGGTAGATGGCTGTGACTTCTTCGGTGTCGGTCGGCCGGCGCTCGCGAGCGATCAATGTCCAGCCTCGGGGTGCCGGCAGGCTCGCCCGCCGGGCCTCCTGCTGCAGCCAGAACATGCAGGGGGTCGAGCCGGCTGAATGAGCTGTGTCGAGTCGGTAGCCGCCGAGATACTCCAGCGCGACGCCTTGGCCGCGCGCCAGGCTGCTTGAGGCGACGCAACTGCCGCGTGGCACATGCTTGGCGATGCGATCGATCAACGGCCGGTAGCTGCGCGCGTGATCCAGCAACGGGAGCCACAGCGTCATCAGCAACAGCCAGCACAGCGCCACGCCGCTGGCCGGCAACACCATGCTTTTCCAGATCGGATGACGGTTGCGGCCGGTGCGCCATTGCACCAACCACACCCAGGCCACCGTGGCCGTCCCGGCCAACAGAAGGGTGGCGACCGAGAAGGTCGACGTGAAGCCGGGCACGAGACGCGCCACGTTGGCGGCTGGCCGCGCCGGGACGCCGGTTTGCATCGCGACGTAGATCACCCAGATCACCAGCGCGCTGACGCTGAAGAAGAAAACCGAAAACCAGTCGATGGCAGCGGCCGCGCCACGTGTCAGCGTGGGCAGCGAGAACGCCGCCAGCACGGCAAGCGCAGGCAAGCCCAGCAACAGCGCGCGGTCGGAGCCACCCATCACGATGCACGCCAGCAGGCTCACCGTCACGCACATGAGCGGAACAGAAATGTGCCGCTTCAGCAACTGGCGTCGCCAGCGCCACAAGGTCCAGATGGCCAGCGGCCAGCAGGGCCAGAGGAACCAGGCGAACTGCTTCAGCAAAGCCAGCACCTGGCTGCCGCTGAGGTAGCTGCCCAGTCGCCATCCCCAGGCGCCCAGGGCCCAGGCGACGGCCGCGGCCAGCACCGCACTGGTCGCAACCCACAGAGCAAAACGCCGGACGCTGGGGTAGCTCGATTTCCAGCACAGCAGCGTCCCCGCAGCGCCGAAGGCAAGCGCCATGCTGGGTGCGCCACTGGCGGCCAGGGCCGGCAGCGACAGCAGCATCGCCAGCTTGGGCTTCAGACCGCGGAACGCGCAGGCCGACAGGGCATATAGAAACAGCGCGACGCTGGCGAGTTGCCCGAGTTCGGGTGTCGTTTCGTGCCCCAGTTGCAACAAACCCAGGGTTGCAATCAAGGCGAGCAGGGCACCGTCGGCGATGGCGCGCGCATAGTCCACCGGGTCGGCCTCGCCGCCGAAAGCGAATGCCAGCGGCTGCGCTGCTTCGGTGCGGGCCAGGTGGTAGGTCGAGTACCAGGTCAGCAACAGCACGCTGATCAGCAGCAAGGCGAATGGCACCCGTGCGGCCAGCGCGGGGCTCATCGCAAACCCCAGCAGCTTGATGGCCGCCGCGCCCAGCCAGAAAGGCAGCACCGCGGTCTCGGGTGGCAAGCCGGTGACGGTCGGCGCCAGCCAGCCCGACTGCCCCTGCGCGATGCTCAGCATGTAGCCGAAGGCGGTGATGTCGGCCCCGCGCCAGGGGTCGCGCCCGAAAAGGCCCGGCAACACGTACGCCGCGCAGAACAACAGCAAGGCCACACGAGGCAGGCGCTGCGCGGCGCGCTGGGTGACGAGGGCGGGGTTGGGCGCGGTCAAGATGATTTCAGTGTGCGGGCGGAATGATGCAGCAACTGGCGCGGGCGAAAAAAAGGCAGCCGAAGCTGCCTTTTTGTTGCGACGTCGCCGATCACTTCTTGAGGTGGGCAAACTTGTTGCGGAATTTCTCGACGCGACCGCCCAGCGAGTCCACGCTCTTCTGGGTGCCGGTGTAGAACGGGTGCGACTCGCTGGTGGTTTCCAGCTTGTACAGCGGCAGTTCGCGGCCGTCTTCCATCTTCACTGTTTCACGGGTCTGCGCGCACGAACGCGTGACGAACTTGAAACCGTTGGACAGATCCACGAAGCAAATGTCGCGGTAGTTGGGGTGAATGCCTTCTTTCATGGGAGATCCTTGGCGCTTGAGTTTCGGGAGCCACGCTGAACCATTCGGCGCACTTTCCGTGATGCGGAAAACCGCGGATTATAACCTCGGCAGGCTGATCAGCCGCCGCGCCGCATCATGTCGAAGAAGTCGAGGTTGGTCTTGGTCGACTTCATCTTGTCGAGAATGAATTCCATCGCCTCGATCTCGTCCATCGGATACAGCAACTTTCGCAGGATCCAGGTCTTCTGCAGGATCTCGGGCTTCAGCAGCAATTCTTCGCGGCGCGTTCCCGACTTGTTCAACAGGATCGACGGGTAGACGCGCTTCTCGGCCATCCGACGGTCGAGGTGGATCTCGCAGTTGCCCGTGCCCTTGAACTCTTCGTAGATCACCTCGTCCATCCGGCTGCCGGTGTCCACCAGCGCGGTGCCGATGATGGTCAGCGAACCACCTTCCTCGACATTGCGCGCTGCGCCGAAGAAGCGCTTGGGCCGCTGCAGGGCGTTCGAGTCCATGCCGCCCGTCAACACCTTGCCACTCGACGGCAGCACGTTGTTGTAGGCCCGGGCCAGGCGGGTGATCGAGTCGAGCAGGATCACCACGTCCTTCTTCAACTCGACCAGGCGCTTCGCGCGCTCGATCACCATTTCAGCCACCTGCACATGGCGCGCAGCCGGCTCGTCGAAGGTGGAACTGATGACCTCGCCGCGCACCGTGCGGACCATCTCGGTCACTTCTTCGGGGCGCTCATCGACCAGCAGCACGATCAGGTAGACCTCGGGGTAGTTGGCGACGAGTGCGTGAGCAATCTGCTGCATCATGACCGTCTTGCCGGTCTTCGGCTGGGCCACCAGGAGTGCGCGCTGGCCCTTGCCGATGGGCGCGATCAGGTCGAGCACGCGGCAGGTGATGTTCTCTTCGGACTTGATGTCGCGCTCGAGCCTGAACTGTTCTTTCGGGAACAGCGGGGTCAGGTTCTCGAACATGATCTTGTGCTTGCTCTCCTCGGGCGTCAGTTCATTCACCCGGTCGACTTTGACCAGTGCAAAGTAACGCTCGCCGTCTTTCGGAACCCGCACTTCGCCTTCCACCGCATCGCCGGTGTGCAGGTTGAAGCGGCGAATCTGGCTCGGGCTGAGGTAGATGTCATCGGTGGACGCCATGTAGCTCGCATCCGGCGCGCGCAGGAAGCCGAAGCCGTCGGGCAGCACCTCCAGCACGCCGTCGCCGAAGACCTGCTCGCCGCCCTTGGCGCGCTTCTTCATGATCGCGAACATCAACTCCTGCTTGCGCATGCGGGCGACGGCCTCGATCTCCAGCGCCTCGCCCATCTTGATGAGTTCCGAGACGTGTAGCGCTTTCAGTTCTGACAGGTGCATGTGGGCATACCGTGGGGTGGGGAGGCGGCCGGCCTGTGTGGATCAAGGGCGGCGGTGACTGTGTCTGGACAACAGCAGCCGGTCATTCCGGGGCTGCGCAGACTCGCGCGGATCGCGCACATTGCGCGTCAAAAAACAACAGAGGTTTGGGGGCCGACTGCACCCGGTAGCCTGGTCAGGCTGGGGAGCCGACCGCAGGCATGCCGGCGTGGTGGCTGACATTCCTGCGCAAGGAGCTGGCTCGTGACGGCAGCCCTTGCGCGATTGGCGGATTATAGATGGGTATCGATGAAGGCCGTCAACTGGGCTTTCGACAACGCGCCGACCTTGGTGGCGGCCAGCTCGCCGCCCTTGAACAACATCAGCGTTGGAATGCCGCGGATGCCGAACTTGGCCGGAACGTCGCGGTTCTCGTCCACGTTCATCTTGGCGATCTGCAGGCGGCCGTCGTAGTCCTTGGACACCTCGTCGAGGATCGGAGCAATCGCCTTGCAGGGGCCGCACCACTCAGCCCAGTAGTCCACCAACACGGGTTTGTCGGACTTCAACACGTCGGCGTCGAACGATGCGTCGGAAGTGTGCTTGATCAAATCGCTGCTCATGGGGGGGTCCTCGGACGGGCACCGCGCAGGTCGCACGGCAGGGCAGAATGATTCTGACACAAAGGCTTTGCCCTCGTCGCCATCGACAGGGCTGCGCGAACGACATCCTTCCTATGACGTCGATAGTCCAACTGACCCTTGAAAATCTTCGCGCCGATCCATGGGCAGCCATCGCAAAGGCGGCTGATGGATGGGCAAATGAACGTGGCATCAAGCTGCGCGACGCTGTCGTGCTCGTCCCGTTCGCACAGCACTTGCCGCTGGCCCGGCGTGCCTGGGCGCGGTTCGGCGGATGGATGCCGCGCATCGAAACCAGCCAGACGCTGGCGCGCAGTTTGCCACCCGCATCGGGCCAGCAGCACGTGGCCGGCCAGATCTGCTTTGACGCGGCGCTCGACCGCCTGCAGGCCGCGCAGATGCTGCGTCGGCAGTCGTGGGGGGCCGCCTGGGCACCCAGCGAGCCACGCGGTTTCGCGCTCGCGGTTGCGTCCGTCGTGCAAACCGCGCATGCGCTGGCGCGTGCCGCCGCCTGCATTGCGCCGTTGCAACGTGACGCGCACTGGGAGCAGGCGCGCAGCCTGCTGACGTTGGCGTCGGCAGGCGTTCCTGGCGGCCGCGAGCGCTTGCTGTGCCGCATCGCGCTGGAGTGGGCCGCCGCCGCTGCCGACCCGGCCACCGATGCGCTGTTCGACTTGCGCCCGTCGGCGTGGATTGCGGTGCAGGCCGGTGGGCCTGATGCCCTGACTCAGCGGCTTCTCGGCGATGCCAACGACACGCCGTCGCTTTGGCTGGATGCCGATGCCTGTGCCGCCGATCTGCCGGCTGTGGCGGCCGCGTTGCAGGGCCAACTCGGCGTTGCTGTGTGCGATGACTTCGAGGCGGAGGCGCAACGCACGGCCGCCGCGCTGCTGGCTTACCTGAACGAAGGCGTGCAGCCGGTGGCCCTCATCGCGCAGGACCGCGCCCTGGTGCGCCGCGTGCGCGCACTGCTGGCACGCCAGCAGGTGCCAGTGCGTGATGAAACCGGCTGGAAGCTGTCGACCACGCGGGCCGCAGCCTCGGTGCACAGCCTGCTCGCTTGCGCCGGGGCCGAGGCGTCCACCGACGACTGGCTGGATTGGCTGAAGGCCTGTGGCGCAGACGGCGCGGGTGCCGGCGAACAACGTGCTGCGCTGGATGGGCTGGAGCGTGCCTGGCGTCGCGCCGGTGTGCAAGCCGCACGCCACGGCGACATCGACCGCTTGTCCCCGGCAGCGAAGGCGCTGTTGCAGGCGTCTGTGCAGACGGTTGCGCCGTTCGGCGAGCGCAGGCAGCGCGGCCTGGCCGCCTGGCTGCGGCTGCTGGCTGGGGCATTGCACGAATGCGGACTCTGGTCGCGACTGGCCGCCGACGAAGCCGGACGGCAGGTGCTGCTGGCTCTGCATCTGGAAGACCCGGTGCTGCTGGAGGCCCACGCCACCGGTTCCGATGCGCTTTCGTTGCAGGCGTTCAGCGACTGGCTGGACAGCGCGCTCGAAGATGCGTCCTTCGTGCCCGCCAGCGACGCCGACCCGCGCGTCGTGATCACGCCGCTGGCCCGCGCCATGCTGCGCCCGTTTGCCGCGGTCGTGTTTCCCGGTGCCGACGACAAGCATCTCGGCGTTGCGGGGTCACCGAACGGCCTGCTCAGCGATGCCGAAGCGCTGGCGCTGGGCGTGCCCGGGCGCGAGGCCCGGCGCGCGGCCGAAGCGCTGGCCTTTGCGCAGATTCTGCACATGCCGCGCGTCACATTCTTGCGCCGTCTCGACGACAGCGGCGATCCCTTGTCGGCCAGTCCCTGGCTGGCGCAACTGGCACTGGCCGCTGCGCGCATTGGCGCGAGCTTGCAGCACGCCAGCGACCCGCGAGTCCTCCACACGCGACGCGCTGCACCCGTCGCGCGACCCCAGCCACGTGCTCCCGGCCTGTTGCCCACGCAGTTGAGCGCCAGCGCCTGCGAAGCCTTGCGCGCCTGCCCTTACCGCTTCTTCGCGCTTCGGTTGCTGCGCCTGCAAAGTGCGGACGAGCTCGACACCGAAATCGAGAAGCGCGACTACGGCACCTGGCTGCACGCCGTGCTGTATCGCTTTCACCTGGCGCGCACCGAGCCGCTGGCGGCCGACGCGGAAGCCCTGCGCCTGCACGCCGCAGCGGCGGAAGAGACGACGCTGAGCGGCATCGACGAGGCAGGCTTTCTTCCGTACAGCGCCAGCTTCGCGCGCTTCGTGCCGCGCTATGTGGCGTGGTTGCACACGCGCGATGCCGACGGCGCGCAGTGGCTGGACGGTGAACGCGAACTGACAGCTCAGCCACCCGCATGGGCCGGCGTGCAGATGCAGGGGCGGCTCGACCGTGTCGACGGCATTCCGGGACGCGACGGACCGCTGACGCAGGTGATCGACTACAAGACCGGCGGCGCTGCGCTGCTGCGCGTGGCCGTCAAACAGGGCGAAGACACGCAACTGCCTTTCTATGCCGCGCTGATGGCGGCACAGGGCGAAGCGGCTGGCGACATCGCGGCGGCCTACGTATTCCTGGATGAAAGCGACCGCGTCGCCACGTTGTCGTTGCCCGACGTTCAGGCCAGCGCCGAACTGCTGGTCGAAGGCATCGGCATCGACCTGACACGCTTGCGCCGGGGTGCTGCGATGCCCGCACTCGGCGAGGGCCGGACCTGCGATTTCTGCGAGGCCCGCGGGCTGTGCCGCAAGGATGATTGGGCCGGCGATGACGTGGCCACGGGAGAGGCTGCATGAATGAGGCCGCAGGCCATGGCGGCGCGCCGGCCTACCGCGTCAACGACCAGGGCGTGGACGCCGCCAGGTTCTATGCGCTGGCCTGCGACCCGCGGCGCAGCGTGGTGGTCGAAGCCTGTGCGGGTGCCGGCAAGACCTGGATGCTGGTCTCGCGCATGCTGCGCGCGCTTCTCGACGGGGCCGAGCCGCAAGACATCCTTGCCATCACCTTCACCCGCAAGGCCGCCGGTGAAATGCGTTCGCGGCTGGCCGAGTGGCTGGCCGACTTTTCTGCGCCGGCTTGCAGCGCCGACAAGCGCATCGAGGCTTTGCGAGCACGTGGTCTGGACGACGCCAGTGCGCGCCGACTCGAACCCGCGCTGGCTGGCTTGCACGAGCGCGTTCTGCGGGGTGGCCGGCCGGTCGAGATTCGCACCTTCCACGCTTGGTTCTCGCAACTGCTGCGTGCCGCGCCGCTGGACATGCTGGCCGAACTCGGCCTGCAGCCCGACATGGCCTTGATCGAAGACCTGGACGAGCATCTGCCTGCGGTCTATCGGCGCTTTCATTCGGCGGTGATCGCCGACGCTGCGCTGCGTGCCGACTTCGACCAGCAAGTCTTGCTGCGGGGCCGCTCGCAGCTGCGCAAATGGCTGGACGCTGCCTGGCAAAAGCGCATCGAGATCGAGTTGGCCGACGTGGCCGGCACGTTAGAAGGCAGCGTCCCCGAGGCCGGCTCGCATTGGCCCGAGTTCGCCGGGCTGGCACACCCGACCGAATGCATCCACGCGCCCGATGTGCGAAGCCTGATGCTCGGCGTGGCCCGCCATCTGGGGGCTCAGACGGGCGCGGTTCCGGGCAAGCAGGGGCGGCTGCTGGAGCAGGCGATGGCGCAGTCTGATGCGCTGGCCGCCTTGCAGTCCGCACGCGCTGCACTGTTCACGCAAAAGGGCGAGTTGCGCAAGAAGCTGGACGCCCCGCAACTCGACGACGCAGTCGCCTACCTGGCGCGCATCCAGCGGGCGTGCGACCAGCAAGCCGCGCACGAGGAACACCTGCGCATGCTGCGTCTGGCGCGTGCGCTGATCCATCAGTTCGCGCTCTACAAGCAGGCCCGCGGCCTCGCCGACATGCCCGATCTGGAGCGTTGCGCGCTGGCGCTGCTGCGCGACGGCAGCCTGTCGGGCTGGTTGCAGGAGCGGCTCGATTCACGCATCCGCCACGTGATGATCGATGAGTTCCAGGACACCAGCCCGCTGCAATGGCAGGCGCTGCATGCCTGGCTGGCGGGCTACGCCGGCGCGGGTGGCGGTGGCAGCGGCCAGCTGCCGCCAGGCGTCTTCATCGTGGGCGACCCGAAGCAGAGCATCTACCGCTTCCGCCGCGCCGAACCGCGCGTGTTCGAGGCGGCGCGCGACTTTGTGCTGCACGGTTTGCAAGGCCACGTGCTGGCGTGCGACCACACACGCCGCAATGCGCCGGAGGTGCTGGCAGCGGTGAACACGGTGTTCGAACAGGCGCAAGCAGCGGCCGAGTTCCACGGCTTTCGCGCCCACACCACCGACGTGGCGTCCGAGCCCCACGCTGGCCTGTCGACACTGCCGCGAACGCCGAGGCCGCTGAGAACAGAGCAGGGCAGCGATGAGGTCGATGCGCTGGTCTGGCGCGACAGCCTGACCACGCCACGCCACGAAACCGAGGAAGCGCTGCGCCAGCAAGAGGCGCGGCAGGTGGCGCTCGCCGTTCGCGAACTGGTGCTGGAACGCCAGGTGCCACCCGGCGACATCTACGTCCTCAGCCGCAAGCGCGTCTCGTTGCGCTGGGTGGCGCAGGAGCTGGCGGCGCTGCACCTGCCGCGCGCCGCGGCCGAGGCGCTGCCCTTGATGGACTCTGCCCCGGTGCGCGATCTGCTGGCGCTGCTCGACGTGCTGGCCTCGCACACGCAGGCCCTGTCTCTGGCGCACGCGCTGCGCAGCCCGCTGTTCGGCGTCAGCGACGACGACCTGGTGCAGCTGGCGGGATCGACACACGTGGCCACGAACGCGCCCGCTGGCTGGTGGCGGGCGCTGATGTCGATCGACCACCCGAGCGCTGCCCTGCAGCGCGCGCGCCGGCTGCTGCAAGGCTGGAGCGACGCGGCAGGGCAACTCCCGCCGCACGATCTGCTGGACCGTATCGTGGCCGAGGGCGAGTTGCGCGAACGAGTGGCGGCCGCCCTGCCGCCCGAGCGGCGGGCCACGGCGCTGGCCGCCATCGACGCGCTGCTGGGCCTGTCGCTGACACTCGACGGTGCGCGCTACGCCACGCCCTACAACTTCGTGCGTGCGCTCAGGCGCGGTGCCATCAAGTTGCCACTGCCGGTGCAACGCGACGCGGTGCAATTGCTGACCATCCACGGTGCCAAAGGTCTGGAGGCGCGGGTCGTGTTCGTGATGGACGCCGACCCCGAACCGCAGAAGGCCGAGACCGCCAGCGTGCTGGTGGAGTGGCCTGTCGAGGCGGCCCACCCGACTCGCTGTGCCTTCGTCTACTCCGAGTCGGAAGCGCGCTGCCCGCCGTCGCTGGTGGACATGCTGACGCTTGAGACGGCGGCGCGCCAGCGCGAGGAACTCAACAGCCTGTACGTGGCGATGACGCGCGCCCGCCAGCAACTGGTGTTCAGTGCCACCGAGCCCTATGGCAATGCTGCGGGGCCGTCATGGTGGCAGCGCCTCGAGTCGCTGGCCACGCCTTGGGTGCCAGTGCCGTCGAGCGGCGAAGCGCCCGCGCAAGCCCTTGCGGGCGACGCGGCGGTCAGCTTGCCGGCCTTGCCGGTCTGGACCGATGTGGGCGGCCCGCGCGTCGCTGCACAGCGGGGCGATGTCGCTGCCTCGCCCGACGTTGCGTCCAGCCGGCTCGGCCAGGCGGTGCACCGCGTTCTGGAATGGGCGACCGCGCCAGCGTTGCCATCGCCGATGCTGCGGGCACCGCCGCTCGACGACTGGTGCGCTGCCGCCGCGCGCGAGTTTGCGGCCGACGCCGCCGAGGTGCGGCGCATCGCCCGCGGCATTCTCGACTCGCCCGCATGCGCACGTTTTTTCGGCGGGCCGGCACTGGCCTGGGCCGGCAACGAAGTGGCGCTCAGCGATGGCGACGAGGTGCTGCGGCTCGACCGCCTGGTCACGCTCGTCGAGGCCGGGCGGCGGGTCTGGTGGGTGCTCGACTACAAGCTCCACCCGGCACCGCAGAACGACCCTGAAAATTGCATCCAGTTGCTGCGCTACCGCGAGGTGGTGCGCCGCCTGCAGCCTGCGGACGAGGTTCGGTGTGTCTTCATCAATGGCAGCGGCGAGGTGATCGAACTGGCGTGACCGAAGCCTGCACGGGCCGGTGAACAGACGGCAAATGCCACGCCTGATCCAGCCTTCAGGCAGCTGCCGATGCCCGTCCAATCGAGGGCAATCGCACCCTCGTCCTGATGGCCACCCCTGCCCCTTCCACAGCGCACCCCGACCCTGAGGGCAACACGCGCATGTTCGGGCGGTTCGAGTTGCGCAAGCTGCTCGGCAAGAGTACCGCCAGCATGGCCTGGCTTGCGTTCGACCCGCGGCTGGCGCAAGAGGTGATGCTGACCCTGCCGCGTGTGCAGCCGCAAGACGCCAGCGCCACGCAGGCGTGGCTGCACGAGGTGCGGCTGGCCGCACGGCTCGATCATCCGCGGCTCGCGCCGGCGCTCGAGGTGGGTGTCGAAGCACATTGGCCGTTCGTCTCGGTGGACCGCACGCTCGGCGTCACGCTCGGCGAGTGGCTGGCCGACCATGCCGCGGCGGCCCCGCTCGAAGCGGTCGGCTGGATCTGCCAGGCACTGGAAGGCCTGGCGTTTGCCCACGAAGCCGGTTGCGCGCACCGCGATCTGCAACTTCACAGCCTGCTGATCGGCGAGCACGGCAATGTGCGGGTGGTCGCGCTGGGCGCGGCGCTGAATGCAAGCGATGCGGGTGGGGACGGCGTGGCCGCGGTTCGCCCGCTTGCATCGTCCGTGGCATCGATGTTGCCTGTCACCCCGGGGCTGAAGGAACAGCGTGACGCCGGTGCGCGTGACGTGTTGTCGTGTGGCGTGCTGCTGCACCGCCTGTTGACGGGCCAGCCTGTGCTCGACGAAGTGGATGTCGCCAAGGTCGTGGCCCGCATGGTGCCGCGCGGACGCGACATCGTGCGCCTGCCCTGGACCAC
>JANNEI010000237.1:0-2664 GCA_031378565.1 Burkholderiales bacterium | reverse complement strand
CCTCGCTCACGCTCTTTGCCATCGACCGCGACCGCAGCGCCGATATCGGCCTGTGCGGCGCCGCCGGCACCTGCACGCGTGTGCTCGACGGCAGCGCACGCCATCGCGGGCTCGAAGCGAGCTGGCTCGGGCAGGCCGACGCGTGGAGCTGGAACTTGTCCGCGATGGGCCTCGAGGCCGAGCGGCGCGGCTCGGCCACGGCCGCCAGCAACGGCCAACGGCCCGAAAACGTGCCGCGCGCCACGCTGCGCGCGGCCGGCGAATGGCGTGCTTCGTTCGCCGCCGGCCTCGCATTCAACGCGCGCTTCAGCGCGGAGAGCGACCGCACCGTGCTGCCCACCGACGAGAGCCTGCGCATCCCCGGCTGGTCGGTGCTCGACCTCGGCGCGCGCTGGCAATACGCGGCCTTCGGCAGCGCCTGGACATGGCGCCTGGGCGTGGACAACGCCACCGATCGCCGCGCCTGGAAGGAATCGCCCTACCAGTTCGGCCACGTGTATCTCTACCCGCTCGCTCCTCGGACGTGGAGGTTGTCTCTGCAGATCGCGACCTGAGGGCCACTCGGGCTGTCGATTCGTTGCCGCTAGAATCCGACGTTGAATTCCCCGATAGCTCAGTTGGTAGAGCGCCGGACTGTTATCCGTAGGTCCCTGGTTCGAGCCCAGGTCGGGGAGCCAAAAAGACTAGTAAAATCAAGGCCTTGCAGAGATTCAAGGCCTTTTTCATTCCTGTAAGAATATTGGACGCTTCCAATATCCAGTGCTTGCTTGGCTTCGCAGGACCGTACCGGAACGCTGCCCTCTCCTTCGCAGAGCGGCGCAATTCGAGTGAAGCGAGGCTGTGCAGAAGGACGGATAGCGCGACGAAGTTCCTCTGTTGTAATTTCATGGCATTCGTTGACGCTTATCGCGTTATTCCAACAAAGTGGACGCATGTCATCTGCTTCCCCAGCCACCAAGAAGACGCACGGGAAACAACTCTTTCGCCTGGTTCGCAAACGCAAATTTCTGCGCGCGCGTGACCTGGCCGAACAGGGACTATCGACCATCGCGCTCACCCGCTTGGTGCCGGCCAGCAAGCTCGAGCGCGTCGCGCGCGGCCTCTACGGCCTGGCCGGTGCAGCGATGAGCGAGCACCGCTCGCTTGCTGAAGTCGCGCTTCGCGTGCCCAGGGGCGTGGTCTGTCTGCCGATGGGCTACGTCGAGTTCCCGCGCGAGATCCTGCGACCACCGCGTTCGGTGGCAGCGCGGCAGTACAGCGACATCCGCCGCTGGACGACCCAGCCCAAGGGCGGCCACTTTGCCGCGCTGGAGCAGCCCGAGGTGCTGGCGCATGAGATCCGCGAGTTCTTCCGGCCGTTGCGCGCCACGCGCTGACGCGCTGCGCGGTTCTTTGGGTCAGCGCTCGATCGAGCGCAGTTCGTCCGCCAGCCAGTCGACGAGCCTGACCGTGTCGGGCCGCCGGCCCACGTGCGGCGCGACCCAGATCGCCAGCTTGTTGGGCCCCGGCGAGAAGCCCAGCGGCGCGACCAGCGTGCCGTTGTTCAAGTCGTCGCGTACCAGCATGCGGGGCACGTTGGCCATGCCGAGGCCGCACTTGGCGGCCTGAATCAGCAAGTAGAAGTGCTCGAAGGACTCGTCGATGCGCAAGGGGCCGAGTTCGTCGAGTCCGGCGCAGCGCAGCCAGTCGGTCCAGGCGTCGGGCCGCGTCCGCGACACCATCAGGCGCGCCCGTTCCAGCTCGGCGGCGGTCTGCAGCCGCAGGCCCGCCAGGTAGGCCGACGAACAGACCGGGCCGATCCACTCGGCGACGACGTCGCTGCGCTGCACGCCCTTCGGCGCCTCGATGCTCGACAGGCGGATGGCCACGCTGATGTTGTCGCGCGTGAAGTCCACCGCGCCGTGGCTCATGTTGAAGCGCAACTCGACACCGGGGTTCGCCTCGTGGAAGCGTGCCAGCCGCGGGATCAGCCAGTACATCATGATCGACTCGGAGCACGCGAGCGTCAGCGGGCCCGGCGTGAGCTGCTCGACGCTGGCCTGGATCAGGTTAAAGGCGGCGGACAGGCCCTCGGCAAAGCGCTGGCCCTCGGTGGTCGGTGCGGTGCCCTGCGCGCTGCGCGTCAGCAGCGCCAGCCCCAGCGCGTCCTCGAGCGACCGGATGTGGCGGCTGATCGCACCGTGCGTCACCGACAGCTCGTCGGCCGCGGCGCTGAAGCTTCGCAACCGAGCAGTCACCTCGAAGGCGCGCAGCGCATTCAGCGACAACCGTGGTGGGGGCATGAGGGCTCGGGTCTTCCCGTGGCTTGTGTGAGTTTGCATCACAGCTCGGCGAGATCATATCGTTTGCCCACCATGCAGGTGATCGATATTCTCGGTTGAGCAAGCTGCGAAAACATCACAAAAGCCGATGCCACACCCGCCCCCCCGCACCGAGTTCACTGCGCGCTACTTCGTCGAGAGTTCGGTCCCTGCCGAGAAGGCCGCGCAGGTGATCGCCGGCGAGCAGTCGAGCGGCACCTTCCTTTCGCTGCCCGGGGAGACCGACGCGCTGAAGGAGCGCTCGCGGGCCCGCGTCGTGCGCATCGACACCTTGCCGCCGGTCCTGGCGCCGACCTTGCCGAGCGCCTACGTTGCACGCCGGCCGCACGATGGCGTGTTCCAC
>JANNEI010000773.1:0-1550 GCA_031378565.1 Burkholderiales bacterium | reverse complement strand
ACCTCGGCGTCCAGGTTCGGCCGCGCGCCACCCAGCGCACGCAGCGTCAGGCGGTACAGGTCTTCCAGCAGCTTGCCCTTCCACGCGTTCCACACCTTGGGGCTGGTGCCGCGAATGTCGGCCACGGTCAGCAGGTACAGCGCGGTCAACCGACGCTCGCTGCCCATCAGGTCGGCGAAGGCCTCGATCACGTCGGGGTCGGACAGGTCTTCTTTTTGCGCGATGCGCGACATCGTCAGGTGGCCCTTGACCAGGAACTCGATCAGCGCCGAATCTTCGCGTTCAATGCCGTGGTCTCGGCAAAAGCGGCGGGCTTCCACCGCGCCCAGGTCGGAATGGTCGCCGCCACGGCCCTTGGCCACGTCGTGGAACAGCGCCGCGATGTAGAGCACGTAAGGCTTGTCCCACTGAAGCGCCAGCTGCGAGCAAAACGGGTACTCGTGCGCGTGCTCGGGGATGAAGAAGCGGCGCACGTTGCGCAGCACCATGATGATGTGCTGATCCACGGTGTAGACGTGGAACAGGTCGTGCTGCATCTGGCCCACGATGCGGCGAAACACCCACAGGTAGCGGCCCAGCACGCTGGTCTGGTTCATCAGCCGGAAGGCGTGCGTCTGGCCTTCGGGCTCCATCAGGATCTTCATGAAGGTGGCGCGGTTGACCGGGTCGCGCCGAAAGTCGCCGTTCATGATCTCGCGGGCGTTGTACAGCGCGCGCAGCGTGCGGGCCGACAGGCCTTTCGGCCCGAGCGTTTGCTGGTAGGTCAGAAACGTTTCGAGAATGGCGTGCGGGTCGCGCTCGAACAGGTCGTCGCTGACGACCTCCAGCATGCCGCCGCGGTCGAGGAACTTGGCGTTGATCGGCCGCATCGGCGCATGCTGCAGGCCGTTGATGCGCTCCTCGATGTTCAGCATCAGGATCTGGTTCAGCTGCACCACCGCCTTGGCCGCCCAGTAGTAGCGGCGCATCAGCACCTCGGAGGCGCGCTGGCCCTTGGTCGCCTGGTAGCCGAAGCTCTCGGCCACGGCGGTCTGCAGGTCGAACACCAGCCGGTCCTCGCGCCGGCCCGCCACCATGTGCAGCCGTGCGCGGATCAGCTTCAGGCGGCCTTCGTTGCGCTGCAACTGCTTGACCTCGAACGGCGTGATCAGCCCCTTGGCCGCCAGCTCGTTCCAGTTCTTGCCCAGGCCCGCAGCGCGTGCCACCCAGATCACCAGTTGCAGATCGCGCAGCCCGCCGGGGCTTTCCTTGCAGTTGGGCTCCAGCGAGTAGGGCGTGTCCTCGAACTTGCGGTGCCGCTGGTGCATCTCCAGCGTCTTGGCGCGCAGGAACGCCTTGGCGTCCATCGCCTGCGTGTTGGCGCGCCGGAAGGCGTTGAACATGCGGCGGTCACCGCACAGGTAACGCGATTCGAGCAGCGAGGTTTGCACGGTCACGTCGCGCTGGCTTTCGATTGCGCACTCATTCAGCGTGCGCACGCTGGAGCCTATTTCCAGGCCGATGTCCCAGCAGGCGGTGATGAAGGATTCGACCGCGGTTTTCAGCGCCTC
>JANNEI010000764.1:0-3124 GCA_031378565.1 Burkholderiales bacterium | reverse complement strand
CCGCTGGCGCGCAAGGCCGACCTGGCGTTGATCGTCGACCATGTCGAAGACGTGAGCACACAGATGCCGATGATCGGCCGCATCCTGTACCTGCTGATGATCGACATCCTCGCCGTCGGCGTGGCCATGCGACGCGGCGCGCAGGGTGTGGCCACGCTCGATGCAGACGCCTTGGTCGAAGCGAACCAGGCCAGCCGCACCCCATCGGCGGCGGTGGGACCGCGCAGCACGCTCGGTGTCAGCACGGCCGGGCCGTTTGCGCACCTGACCACCCACAGTCGCGGCGGTGCCGGCTGACGACGGCGGGGCTGAACGCGAAGCGTGTTCAGCTCGAAGTCCCGCAGCGCGATCTCCAGGTGAGCTTCAAGTGCCTCATGGCTGTCGACGACCCGGCTGCGGAACCGCTTCTCGCGCAATTCGTCCCGGACATGCTCGACCGGATCGAGTTCGGGGGCTTACGGCGGCCAGCTCGGCAAGCGCATGTTGGCGGGAGGCCGCAGTTCGCCGCTTGCGGGCCGGCCTGCGCCATCCAGGACCATCACGATGTGCCGGCTCGGGTGGCGCTGCGCGACCTCGTCGAGGAACATCTGCATGCAGTGCGTGTCGACATGGGGCAGGATCAGCGAGTCGAGTTGCCCGGTGTGCACCCACGGCCGCGCAGGCGCAGGTGTACCCGTGGGTCAACATGGCCCGGCACAGTGGGCGCACGGGCGTGGGCACCCCCAGCAGCGGCACATGTCGTTGATGCGGCCGAACCGGGCTTCGTCCTGGAACATCAGATTGATCGGCGCTTGGTCTGGCCAGTGCACGCCGAGCCGAACGAGCCGCTGGGGAAGTCTTTTTTCACTCCTCTTGCGCCAGCGGGTCGCCTTGCGGGTGGCGCTTGTGTGGTGCACGCTTGCGCCAGCCGTGCCGGCGCAGCAAGTTGCAGACCGAGGACAGCGCCATCGGGCGTTCAAGCCGGGCTTGCCGTCGCCGACGATCTCGCCAGCAAGAAAGCGGTTGCGCAGCCGACACGTCCACGGCACCGAGCGGCCAATCGCTCGCGTGGTCTGCTCAAGGCTCAATCCGTGATCCAGCGGCAGCACCACAGCCTGCGCTTGCCTCAACTGCTCAACCGTCTGCGCCCGAGCAAGCACCTCGCGCGCCCACTCCAAGTTGTCCGCCCCCTCGCCGATCTCGCCATGCCTGTCTCGTTCACGGAAGGATGACATGACAGCTATTTATCTATTGGATTGGAGATTGAGTTGCTTGAAGTCAAGCCAGATTTCGAGGGATCGGTCGAGACCACTTCGGACAACAAAAAAGCCCTGGAGCGTTGATTCTCAAGGGCTTTCTGGACTTCCTGGGACGACCTGGGATTTGCTGGGACGCCTCGGAATCGGGCGTCTGGTGGCCTGGGGCGGAATCGAACCACCGACACGCGGATTTTCAATCCGCTGCTCTACCGACTGAGCTACCAGGCCTGAGCCACAAATTATAGCCGGGGCGGAATCAGAGACTTCCGCGCTTGTTGCGCGACAAATCAACGCCCAACTGCTTGAGCTTGCGGTACAGGTGCGTGCGCTCCAGACCGGTCTTTTCTGCGACGCGGGTCATGCTGCCGTTCTCTTGCGACAAGTGGAATTCGAAATAGCTTTTCTCGAAAGCATCGCGGGCCTCGCGCAACGGGCGGTCGAGGTCGAAGCTTTGCTCCGACTGCGGGCCGAGCGCCATCGGTGCGGTCGACAGCATGACGCCGCCGGTCATCGCGGCTTCGACGGTCAGGCCGCTGTCGTTGCGGGCCGGGCCGGCCAGCGTCGCGGCCCGTGCCGCCGGTTTGGCCAGGCCTTGCTCGACGGCACGCAACAGCTTTTGCAGGGTAATGGGCTTTTCGAGAAAAGCCATCGCGCCGAACTTGGTGGCTTCAACAGCGGTGTCGATGGTGCCGTGGCCGCTCATCATGATGACGGGCATGTTGAGCTGCGATGTGGCGCTCCACTCCTTGAGCAAGGTGATGCCGTCCACGTCGGGCATCCAGATGTCGAGCAGCACCAGGTCGGGGCGACGGCGCTCGCGCGACGCGCGGGCCTGCGCCGCGTTTTCTGCCAACTCGACGCTGTGACCTTCATCGGTCAGGATTTCCGACAGCAAGGCACGAATGCCGAGTTCGTCGTCGACTACAAGAATGGTGGCCATGAACCCTCAGTGCGCGCGCGCTTGGATCGGTGACGGTACAGCAAGGCTGCTGCCCGACGTGCCGTGAGCCGGCGCGAATTTTGAAAATGATAACGAAACTTGGGCACCCGCCCTCGCGCGGGCTGCCCGGCCCGCATTGTCGACGCCGCTGACGGCGTCGGTTTCAGCGCTGCCCGCCAGATTGGCGATGCGGATTCGTGCGCCGTGCTCGTCGGCAATTTTCTTCACCACGGCCAGGCCCAGGCCGGTGCCTTTGGCCTTGGTGGTGACGTAGGGCTCGAAGGCGCGCTTGAGCACCTTGTCCGGAAAGCCGGGGCCGTTGTCGATGACGTGCAGGCGCACCGCGCGCAGCTCGCCCTGCTCGCTGCGCGCCACCTCGGTGCGCACCTGCACGCGCCCGTCGTCGCGCTCGGTCACGGCGTCGAGCGCGTTCTGCACCAGGTTGTGGATGACCTGGCGCAACTGCGTGGGGTCGCCCACGATCAGCGGCATGTCGGATGCCAGTTCGGCCTTGAGCTGCCCCGCTTCCTGGACCGTGGCGTACAGGCCCAGCACGTCGTGCACCAGTTCGTTCAGATCCAGCGGCGTCAGGTGGGCGGCAGGCAAACGCGCGTAGTCGCGGAACTCGTTGACCAGCGTCTTCATGGCCTGCACCTGGTTGACGATGGTGCCCACCGACCGCACCAGCATCGCCTGGTCGGCACCGACGAGCTTGGATTCGAGCTTGTGCTGCAAGCGCTCGGCCGACAGCTGGATCGGCGTCAGCGGGTTCTTGATTTCGTGCGCAAGGCGGCGCGCCACTTCACTCCAGGCTTCGCTGCGCTGGGCCGACACCACTTCGGTGATGTCGTCGAACACCATCAGCCGCGCGCCCTGCGGCATGGCGGCGCCGCGCACCAGCAGCGTCAGCGTGTCGCGGTCGGGGGCGGTTTGCAGCTCGAAGGAG
>JANNEI010000751.1:0-3992 GCA_031378565.1 Burkholderiales bacterium | reverse complement strand
GCAAGGCGCCGATGGTGGAAGAGAAGCTGCTGGACGCGATCCTGCAGGTCCCGGTGGCGCTGTTGCCGTTCTGGACGCCGCCCGAGGTGCAGCAGGAACTGGACAACAACGCGCAAGGCATCCTGGGCTACGTCGTGCGCTGGATCGACCAGGGCGTGGGCTGTTCGAAGGTGCCCGACATCCACAACGTCGGCCTGATGGAAGACCGCGCCACGCTGCGCATCAGCTCGCAACACATCGCCAACTGGCTGCACCATGGCGTCGTCACACAAGCGCAGGTGCGTGCGACCTTCGAGCGCATGGCCGCGGTGGTGGACCGGCAGAACGCCGACGATCCTGCCTACAAGAACATGGCCGGCAACTTCAAGACCTCGGCGGCCTACCAGGCGGCATGCGATCTCGTCTTTAAAGGCAAAGAACAGCCGAGCGGCTACACCGAGCCGCTGCTGCATACGTGGCGACTGAAGGTCAAGGCTGCGGTGTAGCTGAACGCCGAAACGGATAAACACCGGCGAGCCAAGTGCTTGATTTGAAAGCCGTTTTCGGCGGCGCCCAGTTCTTTCTCCATCTGCCGCAGTAAAACGCAGACAGCGCTTGGCCTACATCGAATGCTGAACTGGACGGGTCGGCCAATCCTCTGGCGCGGCAATGACTTCGATCGACTGCAAGTTGTAGCTCTTGTGCGGCGTGCGGCTGCGCCGCCGCACTTCGCGCACTTCTACAGCCGCCCGCACATGCAGATGCAGCGGGTTCAACCCGTCTTGCAGCAGGCGCTCCATCGCATCGCGGGCCACGGCCCCAGTGACGACACTGCGATCGACGTGCATGCGCAACTCGAAGCGCATCGAGTGCTCGGCCCACCCAATGACCTGCCCCTGCACCACCTCGCTACGGTCTTCGATGACGAGCCCCTCGGCACGTCGGCGTGCTCGTTGCACGGCCTGCGTGGTCAGCTCAAAGTCGCGCTCCCCCTCGACCACGCGCAGACTCGCGCCCTCGTCGTCAAGCAACTTGAAGAATTCTTTCAGCGCGCCGAGCTGGCGGTTGTCCACGCCGGCCGAGGCTTCATCGAATAGCGCGTCGTCGGATGCGGCCATGCGTGAGAGCGTGTCGGCGACCTCATCGACCACCTGCTTGAGCACCGCATCACCGTTGGCCGGCTCGCTGGCTTGCAGCACGAAGCCGAACGAGCCACGCACCACGTCGGTCACGAGCAATTGCGTGTCTTCGCTCATCGGCACGCGCCCGCGCGACGCCAACGGGCCGGTTTCGGCGGCTGCATAGCGCTGGCTCACCAGCTTCTGGAACTGCCCCACGGCTTGAGTGCCGAACGCGGCCTTGATGCCATGCGACCCCACGACCGGCCGCCCGCCGAAAAACAAGGCCACACCAGCAGGTGCCCGCTCGGCGGACTGAGACAGCTCCGCCAGCTCACGCTCCAGCCGCGCGACGCGTTGGCTGTACTGGTGCTCGGCAATCGGGTCGTCGTGCGCTTGGCCATCAGCAAGCAGCTGGCGCGCTTGCACCAGGTCGGCTTGCAGGAACTGCTTCTCAAGCTGAGCCAGCATCGTCATCTCCTTGGGGCATCAGCGGATCGAGCATCGTACGGGCAGCCACGTCATCCGAATCCAGGGGCAATTGCAGCATGCCCTTCCACAGTGCATCACCGCGGCGGTGGGAGTACAGGCCGTACCAGTAGCGTGTCTGCGTCACCAGCCACTCGGGCGAGGTTGTCAGGTTGACAAGATTGGTGTCGCAGTGGAAACCCTCCTTGCAGCGCTCCTGGACAAACAGGTCCGTCCGCGTGGTCAGCATCGCCTTGACCTGTTGGTCGTTCATACCCACGGGCCGGTGCGCAAACGTCACCACGTCGATGTCCTTGGGCGCACGGTCTTCGCGTGACTCGACGTCTTCGACGAAGCTGCCATCGAGCCATTGGAAGCCCTGCACGAAGCCCAGACTGCGCAGCTCGGTACGGTAGCGCAGGAGGCCATCCAGTATCACGCAGCGCGGCGCACTGGTGGCGAAGCGCTGCACCAGCTCGCTGGCGGACACCGGGTAGGGCGAGCTGTGCGCGCTGGTCATCCGCTCGCCCTCGAAGGGCGGCAGCACATAGGAATGATTGAAGTTCGGAATCATGCGTCGACTACCCAGGCGCTTGGCAAGCCAGCAACTTGGCCTCGAATCGCCCGAAGCTCGCTGACCTTCGAAGCCGCGGCAAGTCAACGGCACTGGCCTTCAGCACACGAATGGCATCGACCTTGTCGTCATAGCGCCAGCCCTTGGCGTTCTTGAAGTGCTTGACCATGGCCGCTTTAGGCTGCACCACGGAGTCGGGAACCCTGACCTTGGGCACGCGACACGCATGGGCTGGCGTCGATAGCAGCGCGCTGATCGCCCGCTCGTTTGCCACCAGCCAGCTCTCCAACTCCTGTTCAATACAGATCAGGTACACCGGCGCGCGGGGTGACACTCCGGCGTCTGCCAAGCGACTCAATACAGTTTCCCGTTCGTCATGGCGGCAGGGCTTGCGCTTGTTGTCGGGCCAGGCGGGTCGCAAGTCCCATACCACGAGCACGCAAGCGCAACCATCCTTCAGCAACTGCGCTGCCACCTTGCCGGCATCGCGCAAGAGGTTGACCTTGTCGTCGAGTGTCCGGCTGCTGATCTGGATGCCGGGTCTGATGTGTCGGGCCAAGTATTCGCAGACCTGTTTGTCTGCACCCTGAGGCCCACACTCGAAAATCATGCCAATGGTGGCCAACGGCGCCGCCGCGGCGCTCGTCATTGCGCCGCCTCGTGCAAAGACCCCATCGTGTAGAGCCGGCCCGGCGCGAACTCGCGCGACCATTCCGCCAGCTTGGCGTCATCGGCCGGGCGATGGAAGCGCGGTTCACCCGATTCATCGCGCGCCACCAGCACCAACTGGTCGAGCTTCAATAGGTCCAGCAAATATGGTGAGTGGGTGGTGAGCACCACCTGCGTCACACCGGTCAGCACAGCCGTGCGAATCTCTTCAACCAGCAGGTGAATGCTGCGCGGGTCGAGCCCATTCTCGATTTCTTCCACCACGACCAAGGGCGGCGGCTCGGGGTGGCGCAGCGTGGCCAGCAGGGCCAGCACGCGCAACGTACCAGTGGAAAGCATCCAACCCGGCACTTTGAAGTTGCCCTCCGTCAACTGGAGGTAAACCTTGCGCTCAAGCTCCGAGGTCAGCGAAGCCTGCAAGTCGCGCGCGTAGGGCAGCACATAGCCCATCGTGCGCACGATACCTTCCAGCGCGTTGGTCTTGAGTTGCTCATCGAGCCGCTGGATATCGAGCAGGTAGTCGGCGATGTTGCTGCCGTCCTTCGCCAGCCGCACCCGCCCGGCGGTACGTTGTTGCGGCACGGGCAAACCCATGCGCTCAGGTTGCAGGCTCATGAACTGCCATGCGTTCACATGCCGGGCTACTGCACGGTGTCCTGCACCACCTGCACCAAGAATTGATCGTCCTGACTCGGGGACAAACTCCGGCTGTATGACACCCCTCTCGACGACCGGACCATTCACTGGCGTTACGTTCTCAATTTCGATGAACATGCGGTTCGATGCGGCATCGTTGTTCACCTTCATTGCGATGCGAGTCGACTTCCGGGGTGAGGCCCCGATGCTCAGGTCGAAGGCCATCGGGTTCAGCGGCTGCCCCGCACGCTCCTTGGCCTCAACGCCCTTGTGACGTGCATGTTCAATACCGAGCCAGCGTTGCATCGCAGGGTCCAACCCATCGGTGACGATGGCTTGGTAGGTCTCGAGCCCTTCGATCAGGCTGGACTTGCCACTGCCGTTGTGGCCGATAAAGACGGTCAACGGACCCAGTACCACTGTGCGGCTGTCAACGATGGCCTTGAAGTTGCGAATGCGCACTGATTGCAGGCGCAGGGTCACGTTTTCTGGTGTCATTGGATCAACCCCCTCTCGACATCGCGGTAGGCATTGCGTGCGGCCTGCTT
>JANNEI010000235.1:0-3987 GCA_031378565.1 Burkholderiales bacterium | reverse complement strand
CAAGCGCCTGATGGGCGCGATCGGCCGCGACGATCTGGGTGCCGACCCGCAACTGTCCGGCAACGCCGGCCGGGTCGCGCGCGTCGCCGACATCGATGCGGCGATCGGTGACTGGACCACGCCGCGCACGGTGGTGGCGGTACTGGACGTGCTGAACGACGTTGCCGTGCCGGCCGGCCGCGTCTACACCGCGAAAGATATCGCCGAAGACCCGCACTACCGCGCTCGCGAAATGATCCAGCGCGTGACCACGGCCGACGGCTTCGAGGTCGAGGTGCCGGGCATCGTGCCCAAGCTCAGCCTGACCCCCGGCGCGATCACGCGCCGCGCGCCGCTGCTGGGTGAGGACACCGATGCGGTGCTGGGGCGCATCCGTTGAGCACCGACAACGTGAGTTTGTTGGCGGCATGCCCATTCGTACCCCCTACCTGCGGGGTGCGCGGGCGCAGGAGCTGCCGCTAAGGTCTCGCATCGGCCCATTGCGGGTCCCAACACTGGAGCAGACATGATTCGAACTGCACTTCGTCCCGCCGCCCTCGCCCTCGTGACCCTGTTTGCCAGCGCCGCCGCCAATGCGACTGCGTTCACCGTCAAGGCGTTCGACAACAGCAGTTCGGGCGGCAGCGGCCTGGCCACGGTGAGCCTGCTGGCCGGCCAGAGTTTCTCTGTCAGCGCCAGCAGCGACGACCTGTGGAGCGCCGGCGCACTGCCACGTTTCTCGGATGCCGACGGCCTGACCTACAGCCGCTTCGCGACCGCCGCCGACGACAGTGGCGAGGCTGTGGGCTCGCTCATCGGGATCAATTTCGGCCCGTACTCGCAGGGCAACCTGTCGGCCGCTTACGGCACCCTGGTCGGGCAGATCGACAGCGGCAACTACTTTGTGGTCGGGGGCTCGTTCAACGGCGTGGCCGCGACCACCGGCACGCTGAAGCTGTACTACTGGGACTCCAACAACGGCGACAACTTCGGCAGCATCACGGCCAACGTGACGGCCGCTGTGCCGGAACCGGAAACCTATGCGCTGATGCTGGCCGGCCTGGCAGCCATCGGTTTCGTGGCTCGCCGCCGCAGCGCCTGACGGTCAGGCCCACCGCAAGCAAAAGAGCCGGCAGCGCCGGCTCTTTTCATTCATGGGCACCCAGCGCGCCGCCGCTGCCACCGCGCTTGAGATCACGAAACGGCGCAAACAGCCACGAGCGCATGCCAACCACCAGCGTGTAGGCCCGCTTCTGCTCGGGCTTCAGCTTCTGGTCGGCCAGATGCTGCTGCGCAAAGTCCTGACCGACGCGTTGCAGCCGCTCCACGAAGTTGGCGGCCTGCGCGGTGCTGATCTGGCCGTGCACCAGCATCAGGGTCTCACCTTCGCCGTCGAAGCCGCCGCTGTAGTAGTCGGCCGTCACATGCTCGCGAAAGTAGGCCATCACCGGGCCGTTCGGCCGCCACCGGAAACCCTTGCCCACCTTGAGCCGGTAGCGGTTCAGCGGTCGCAGCTCGATGAAGCCGAGCCGGTCGAGCTTCAGCAGATAGCGCACGCACTCCACTTCGGTGATCGAGTACGTCGCGATCATCTGTTCGAACGTCCATTGGCTGACGCAGCAGATGGCCAGCAGCATCAGCTTGCGGTCGGACACCACCGCCGATTCCTGCTCGAAGGTGAGCTCGCGGCGCAGCGGCTGCGCGTCGGCGATCTTGCGAGCGAGCTCCGCGAAATCCATCTTCAGCACACGCAGCACGTCGTCGATGCGCGACAGCGGCATGTCGGCCTTGGCGAAGATGCGCTTGATGCTGGATTCAGCCATGCCGAGCTGCGCGGCGAGGTCGGCGTAGGTGATGCCGGCGGCCTTCAGCTCGGCTTTCAGTGCGGTGACGAGATCGTGGGTGGTGCTCATGGTGCCAATCCCCAAAAAGTACCGTTTGAAGATACCAGAGGGGCAACTTGGCGCAACCCTCCTCCGGGTGATTGATACCATTTGGCGTGCCCTTGAAGATGCACCCGTGTTCAAGAACCCAACGAAAGAAGACACCATGCAAACCACCGCCCTCCGCAAAGACACCAATGCCTGGAAGCTGCAGGTCTGGATCTCGTTCGGCCTCGCCGTCACCTTGTGCGGCACCGGGCTGGCCTACCTTCCGGGGGCCGACCTGGACCGCGCCTTCATGGTGATGGGCTACATGTTCTGCCTGTCCACCGCGTTCGCGCTGGCCAAATTCGTGCGCGACAACGAGACGCGCAAGACGGACACGCCGATGTGGAGCCTGGTGGTGTGGGGCGGCTTCGCGCTGGCGATGCTGCTCACCGGCTGGGGCCTGTGGCGCATGGAGGTCAACCCGACCTACAAGGCCTTTCTCGGGGTGAGCTGGTTGTTCCTGATCTCGTCGGTGTTCACGCTGGCCAAGACGCTGCGCGACGCGCACGAGGCTGCGTTGTCCGAAGCCCGCCAGCAAGGCCTGGCGATGCGCGCCGAGCGGCCCGCCGTCTGATTCCCCTCCTCCTCCCGCATCTTCATCTTCAGGAGCGCTCACATGAAAACGAAATCGATCTGCCGGACCCTCGTGCACACCACGCTGGCCGCGCTGCTGGCAAGCAACCTGGCCACGGTCAGCGCTCAATCGAGCGTGTCGGAGGCCAGCGCGCTGTCGGCGCTGCCGATCGCCGTCTCGGTCGCCGCGCCGGTGATGCTGCTGTCGGCCGGCGCGGTGCTGACCGTGGTGGCGGTGGAAGCATCGGCCACCGGCGCGGTGTGGGTGGTGGAGCGTGCGTCCGACGGGGCGCGCGCCACTGTGCGGCTCAGCGCGGCCGCCGCAGGTGGCCTGTCGGTGGCGGCGGGCACCGCCGTGGTGGTCACGGCCATCAGCACCGGCTGGGTTCTGTCGGCGGCGAGCCAGGCGATTGCCTTCATCCCGAACGAGATCGGCGCGGCGCTGCTCTACAACGAACGGGTGACGCGGTGACCGCCGACGGCGCGCTTCGCGCTGCCTTGCTGATCGCCGCCGTCGCACTTGCGCCCCCCGCGCACGCCGGCCGCAGTTGCGAGAACAAACGGCCCACCGCCAACGCGGTGTCGCGCTCGATGCTGCTGGCCGAGCACGCCGCCAAGCAGCTCGACCAGAGCGGCGCGCAGGTGCTTGCGCTGGCGCGGGTAGGTCAGAACCTGAGCGAGTACGGCGTCCGTTATTCGCACTTCGGCTTTGCCTACCGTGACGGAGCAACCTGGCGCGTGGTTCACAAACTGAATCAGTGCGGCACGGCCAACGGCTCGCTCTACCGCCAAGGCCTGGGCGAATTCTTTCTCGACGACTTGTACGAGTACGAGGCAGCTGTCGTCGTCCCCAGCGCGGAGGTGCAAGCCCGCCTGCTGCCGGTGCTGAAGGACAACGCGCGCCTCGCGCAGCTCAACACACCGGCCTACAGCATGGTGGCTTACCCGTGGTCGCTGAAGTACCAGCAGTCGAACCAGTGGGCCATCGAAACGCTGGCGATGTCGCAAGACCCTGCCGCCGCGACCCGTGAGCGGGCGCAGTCGTGGCTCAGGTTGCACGATTACCAACCCACCACGCTGCACATCTCCGCCATGAAGCGACTGGGTGGGCGGCTGACGGCAGCCAACATCGCCTTCGACGATCACCCCAACGAGAAACGCTTCACGGACCGCATCGAAACCGTCACCGTCGATTCGGTTTTCGCGTGGTTGAATCGCAGCGGTCTGGGCGGCCCGGTGCAGCTCATCCGCTAGAGGCCACCAAAACAAAACAAGGGGAACGAATGACTGCCAGCGATCAAGCCCACCCGAACCAGTTTGCGTTGTTGAAGCAGCGCCGATTCGCACCCTTTTTCTGGACCCAGTTTCTGGGTGCCGGCAACGACAACCTGTTCAAGTTTGCGTTCACCGTGATGGTGACGTATCAAATCCAGGTCAGCTGGCTGGAGCCGAAGATGGCGGGGCTGGTCATCGGCGCGTTGTTCATCCTGCCGTTCCTGTTGTT
>JANNEI010000745.1:0-2666 GCA_031378565.1 Burkholderiales bacterium | reverse complement strand
TTGCCGTCGGCACCCAGCCCGTGCAGCACGATGATGCTGGCCGTCGGCGACGGACCGGTTTCGATTTCAATGGCGTCGAGCAACATGGCGTGTTCCTTGAAAAGTGGCGGGTGTCATGAAGAAATTGCGTGACCAATTGAATCAAGTGTGAAGGTTCACCGAGCGTTCACGCGGCTTTCACACAAGCTTTGAAAGAGCGGCTTAGAGCGTGAAGTCATAGTCGATCACCAGCGGCGCGTGGTCGCTGAAACGCTGGTCGAGGTAGATGTGTTCGCGCACGGCGGTGGCGGCGATGCCGGGCGTGGCCAGCTGGTAGTCGATGCGCCAGCCCACGTTGTTGGCGCGCGCCTGGCCGCGGTTGCTCCACCAGGTGTACTGGTCGGGGTGCGGGTTGAGGGTGCGGAACACGTCGACCAGACCGATGTCGTCCAGCAGGCCGCTCATCCAGGCCCGTTCTTCGGGTGTGAAGCCGGGGTTCTTCTGGTTGCTCTTCCAGTTGCGCAGGTCGATTTCCTTGTGCGCGATGTTCACGTCGCCCACCAGGATGAACTCGCGCTCGGCCCTCAGCGCCCGCAGGTGCGGTGCCATCAGCGCCAGAAAGCGAAACTTCGCCAACTGCCGCTCTGCACTGCTGGAGCCGCTGGGAAAGTAGCAGCTGATGAGGCTCAGCTTTCGCTGCGGCGTGTCGAAGCGCGCCTCGACGTAGCGGCCCTCGGCGTCGAATTCGGCGTTGCCGATCCCGCTGCGCATCTCGCTGGGCGCGTGGCGCGTATACAGGCCGACGCCCGAGTAGCCTTTCTTGTCAGCATAGTGAAAATGCCCCTTCATTCCGGCCACCTCGTCGAAGCGGCCGGCCACGGTGTCGGCCTGGGCCTTGACCTCTTGCACGCCCATACAATCGGCGGCCACTCCTTCGGCCCAGGCCTCGAAGCCCTTGCTGGCGGCCGAGCGGATGCCGTTCAGATTCAACGTGACGAAGCGAAACACAGCATGTCCCAGGTGAGCCCGACCGCAAGCAACCACGTCGCCATGACAGGCGATGCCCTGGCCCGCGACTTCGTCGCGTTCGCGGTCGAGGCGGGCGTGTTGCGGTTCGGTGATTTCAAGACCAAGGCCGGGCGGCTGTCGCCCTATTTCTTCAACTCCGGCCTGTTCGACGACGGCACCAAGCTGGGCCGTCTGGCGGAATTCTATGCGCGCCGATTGCTCGCATCGGGGCTCCCGTTCGACATGCTGTTCGGCCCCGCCTACAAGGGCATCACGCTGGCCTCGGCCACCGCCGTGGCGCTGGCGCGGCTGGGCCGCAACGTGCCGTATGCGCACAACCGCAAGGAAGCGAAAGGCCACGGTGAAGGCGGCCTGATGGTGGGTGCCGCGCTGCAGGGCCGCGTGGTCATCATCGACGACGTGATCACCGACGGCGCGTCCAAGCGCGAGTCGGTCGAGCTGATCCGCGGCCACGGCGCGCAGCCGGTGGCGGTGCTGATCGCGCTGGATCGAATGGAACGCGGGGGAAGCGACGACAACCTGTCGGCCCGCTCGGCCGTTGAGGACTTCGAGCGCGAGTACAAGATGCCCGTCGTCGCCATCGCCACGGTCGCCGACCTGTTGCAGTACCTGCGCGCCAGCGGTGACCAGGGGCTGCGGGCCCACGTCGAACGTGTGGCCGCCTATCGTGAACGTTACGGAGTCTGAATGCGCAAGTCGGGCCAGTCAGTCAACAGAACCCGGGCAGGGCCGGCGGTGGCGCTGCTTGCCTTGTGCGGGATGCTCGCGGTGTTCGCGGTTTCCAAGTCGCATGCCGTGCAGGCACCGATCTACAGCTGCGTGGACGCCAACGGCAACAAGCTCACCTCCGACCGCCCCCTGCCCGAATGCGCCACCCGCGACCAGCGGGTGCTGAACCCGGACGGGTCGGTCAGGCGGGTGCTGCCGCCCACGCCCACTGCCGATGAGCGCGCCGAGCAGGAAGCCCGCGACCGTCAAGCCGTCGCCGCGCGCAGCGCACAGCAAGACGCGGTGCGGCGCGACCGCAACCTGACCAACCGCTTCCCGAACGAGGCGGCGCACGCCAAGGCACGCGCCGCCGCGCTGGACGATGTGCGCAAGTCCGTGCAGCTGTCCGAAAAGCGCGTCGCCCTGCTGGCGGCCGAGCGCAAGCCGCTGATGGACGAAGCCGAGTTCTATACCGGCAAGGCGTTGCCCGCCAAGCTGAAGCAGCAACTCGACGCCAACGACGCCACCACCGATGCGCAGCGCACGCTGATCCAGAACCAGCAGGCCGAGGTGGTGCGCATCAACAACCTGTTCGACGTGGAGCTGGCGCGGCTGCGCAAGCTGTGGGCCGGGGCGCCGGCCGGCTCGATGGGTGTGCTGCCGATGGCGGCTGCTGGGTCGGCAGCGCGCGGCGCGAAGAAGGACTGAGCGAGCCGAGCCGGCATCGCTGCGCGGCACCGCGGTGCCGCGGCTTCGCGCCGCCGGATCAGCCCAGCTTCTTCTTCAGCAGCTCGTTGACCTGCGCCGGGTTCGCCTTGCCCTGGCTGGCCTTCATGGCCTGACCGACCAGGGCGTTGAAGGCCTTCTCCTTGCCGGCACGAAACTCCTCGACCGACTTCGGGTTGGCGGCCAGCACCGCGTCGAGGATTGCGTCGAGTTCGCCGGTGTCG
>JANNEI010000744.1:0-2158 GCA_031378565.1 Burkholderiales bacterium | reverse complement strand
AGCGCCTGCAGATCGCCATCATGTCGGTCGCGTCGGCCGAGGCGGCGCTGGAATGGACGCTGGCCTACACGCGCGAGCGCAAGGCCTTCGGGCAGGAAATCATCAAGTTCCAGAACACCCGTTTCACGCTGGCTGCGTTGGACACCGAGGTGCAGATCGGGCGTGTCTTCGTCGACCGCTGCATCGAGCTGCTGATGAAGAACCAACTCGACACCGCCACCGCGTCGATGGCCAAGAGCTGGTGCAGTGACCTGCAATTCAAGGTGCTCGACGCCTGCGTGCAGCTGTTCGGCGGCTACGGCTACATGTGGGAGTACCCGATTGCCCGCGCCTGGGCCGACGCGCGGGTGCAGCGCATCTACGGCGGCACCAACGAGATCATGAAGGAAGTGATTGCGCGGGCGCTGTGAGCCGCCCCGCGGCAAGCCAACACGGCGTGACGCAAGGAGATGCACATGAACTGGACGACACACGAAATCAGCAACGTCGTGCCCGAACTGAAGGACTACAACCTGTACGCCGTCGATGTGGCGTTGCAGGAAGGGGTGCAGCGCGGCGGCGCGCAGGCGCACGAGGCTTCGCTGCGGCAGTACGGCGCGGCGCTGGGCAGCGAGCAGACGATCCGCTGGGCCGATGACGCCAACCGTTTCAAACCGGAGCTGCACAGCTTCGACCGCGTCGGCCGGCGTGTCGACCGGGTCGAGTTTCATGACGCCTGGCACCACCTGATGCGCATGTTCCGCGAGCAGAACCTGGTGTCGCAGCCGTTCTCGGACCCGCGCCCCGGCGCGTGGAGCGCTTATGCCGCCGGCTTCTACATGCACGCGCAGATCGAGGACGGCTCGCTGTGCCCGTGCTCGATGACCTTCGCCTGCATCCCCGTGTTGCAAAAGGAGCCGGCGCTGTTCGAGCAGCTCGCCTCGAAGTTGTATTCGACCACCCACGATGCGCGCGACCTGCCGCTGGCGCAAAAGGACTCGATCCTGATCGGCATGGGCATGACCGAGAAGCAGGGCGGCTCGGACGTGCGGTCCAACACCACGCTGGCCACCGCCCTGCTCGGCGGGGGGAGCGGCGAGGGGCGCGGCGGCGAATATTCCATCGTCGGCCACAAGTGGTTTTTCTCGGCACCGATGTGCGATGCGCACCTGGTGGTGGCGCGCACCGCGAACGGAATCTCGTGCTTCTACGTGCCGCGTTTCAAGCCCGACGGAGCCAAGAACGCCGTCGTCATCCAGCGCCTGAAAAACAAGCTGGGCAACGCCTCGAACGCCAGCAGCGAGGTCGAGTTTCAAGGGGCCTGGGGCCTGATGGTGGGTGACGAGGGCCGCGGCATTCCGACCATCATCGAGATGGCCGGCCACACCCGGCTGCACTGCGTGATCGGCAGCGCCGGCATGATCCGCCAGGGCGTCGTTCAGGCCATTCATTACGCGCGCCACCGCCGCGCTTTCGGCAAGCGCCTGGTCGAGCAGCCGCTGATGCGCAACGTGCTGGCCGACATGGCGCTGGAAAGCGAGGCCGCCACCCACCTGATGCTGCGGCTGGCGCGCGCGTTCGAGCGCGCCGACACGCCGTTGCAGCGCGCCTGGCAGCGCATCGTCACGCCGGCCGCCAAGTTCTGGGTCTGCAAGCGCGGTGTCGAACTGGCCGGTGAAGCGATGGAAGTCTTTGGCGGCAACGGCTATGTCGAAGAAGCGCCGATGGCCCGGCTGTTCCGCGACATGCCGGTCAATTCGATCTGGGAGGGCTCGGGCAACGTGATGTGCCTTGACGTGTTGCGTGCCATCGGCCGCGAGCCCGATGCCGTGCACGCGCTGCTGGACGACCTGGCGCAGTGCAGCCGCGGCGATGCGCGGCTGCTGCCGCAGTGCCTGGCGCTGACGGACATGGTGCGGCGACCCGCCGAGGCGCTGGAGCCCGAAGGCCGGCGTCTGGTGCGCCGGCTGGTGCTGCTGGTGCAGGCCACACTGTTGTTGCAAGACGCCCCCGACTTCGTCTCCGACGCGTTCATCGGCTCGCGCTTCGACCCCGAGTGGGGCGGCGTCTACGGGGTTCTGCCGGCGCAGGCCGACAGTGCAGCGATCATCGATCGTGCTTTGGCTTGACGCCGGCTCGAAACGCTTGCGGTTGCGCCCCCATCGGCAGACGCGACGGC
>JANNEI010000079.1:0-5074 GCA_031378565.1 Burkholderiales bacterium | reverse complement strand
GCGGGTCTTCGGGCTCGGCCCCTTCGGCCGATCTGCGCGCCGGCAGCAACATGCGCGACTTGATCTCGATCAGCATCGCCGCCATCAGCAGGTACTCGCTGGCGAGTTCGAGGTTGGTCTTGCGGATCTGCTCGACGTAGGTCAGGTACTGGCGCGTCACGTCGGCCAGCGGGATGTCGAGGATGTTGAAGTTCTGCTTGCGGATCAGGTACAGCAACAGGTCCAGCGGGCCCTCGAAGGCTTCGAGGAACACCTCCAGCGCATCCGGCGGGATGTACAGGTCGTGCGGCATCGCGAACAGCGGCTCGCCGTACAGCCGGGCCATCGCCACGCGGTCCACTTCAACCGGCGGTGTGTCGGGGTCGGGCGGCAAGGCGAGGTGCGGCTGACCTGCAGGCTCGGCAGGATCGGCGGGTGCCAGCAGGGCGTGCGGGGCGTGCGGGCTCAAGGCAAGCGGCGCCGCAATAACGTCAGCAGCACCGCGTCAGTGCGACTGCGTCTGGTACACGTACGCCTGCTGGGCCACGCGCGACGCTTCGTCGTCGGCTTGCGCGTCGCGGTCGATGCGCTTGTCCCACAGCAAGGCGCGGCCCGCGCGCTGTTCTTCTTCCAGCGTGGGCTTCTTTGCCTTCATGTCCTCGATGAACGAGGTGACGTCGGATTTGTACGGTTTCCAGAACAGCGGCATGGTGCGGCGCGGCGTGGGCTCGCGCTGGGAGTGGATCAGGCGATTTTACCGGCTGCGCCGTCGACCCTCGCGCTGCGGGCCAGCTCGGCCAGCGCCTCGCCCAGCGTGGCTTGCAGATTGCCCGCGCCCAGCGTCAGTGCGAAGCCCGTGCGCTGCACGAGGCGCAGCGGCTGGTCGTTCAAGTCGCACAGCAGCAGCCGAATGCCTTGCCGGGTCAGCACGCGGTGCAACTGCTGCACGGCGTCGAGCCCGCTGGAGTCGACAGAGACCAGGCGGTGCAGTTCCAGCACCACGCTGCGCGTGCCAGCGGGCAGCGCCTGGGCCACCGCTTCGACCTTGGCGACGGCACCGAAAAACAAGGCGCCGTACAGGCGGTACACCTGCACGCCAGGCGGCACGCCCAACTCCGCGTCGGTGCCGACAGCCGCCAGCGGCTCGACCCGAAACAGCGTGCTCATCCGGTAGATGAAGAAGACGCAGGCCAGCACCAGGCCGACCTCGATGGCCACCGTCAGGTCGAAGATCACCGTCAGCAAGAAGGTGCCGACGAGGATGGTGCGGTACTGGAAACTGAACTGGCGCAGTCGCGCGAACTCGTGCCATTCGCCCATGTTGAAAGCCACGAACAGCAAGATCCCCGCCATCACCGCCAGCGGCACGTGCACCGCCAGCGGCGCGGCCACCAGCACCACCGCGAGCAAGGTGAACGCGTGCACGATGCCGGCCACCGGACTGGTGGCACCGGCGCGCACATTGGTGACGGTGCGGGCGATGGTGCCGGTGGCCGGGATGCCGCCGAAGAACGGGCACACCAGGTTCGCCACGCCTTGCGCCATCAGCTCCTGGTTGGGGTCGTGCCGCGGCAAGTCGGTGAGGTTGTCGGCCACGCGGGCGCACAGCAGCGACTCCACCGCGCCGAGCAAGGCGATGGTCAGCGTGGGGATGAAGAGCTGCTTGGCGCTTTCCCAGCTGAAGGGCGGCAACGCCAGCGTGGGCAGGCCTTGCGGGATGCCGCCGAAGCGAGAGCCGATCGTCTCCACCGGCAGCTCGAACCAGGCTGTGACCACGGTCAGCGTGATCAGCGCAACGATCGGCCCGGGCATGCGCGATGCGGTGCGCAGCGCACGGCGCTCGAGCACCCTGCCGGGCAGCACGCCTCCGGGTTTGAACAGACGAGGCCACAGGAACAGGCCGCCAACGCAGGCCGCACCGATGGCAAGGGCATACGGGTTGAAGCTGTCGATGTGGGTCGCGAAGGAATAGATCTGTGCGAAGAAGTCGGACGGCAGTTTGAGGATCTGCAAGCCCAGCAGGTCCTTGACTTGCGACAGCGCGATCAGCACCGCGATGCCGTTGGTGAAGCCGATGATGATGCTGACCGGGATGTAGCGCACCAGGCTGCCCAGGCGCAGTGCGCCCATCGCGAACAACAACACGCCGGCCAGCGCGGTCGAGATCAGCAGGTTGGTCAGGCCGTAGCGCTCGACGATGCCGTAGACGATGACGATGAAGGCACCGGCCGGCCCGCCGATCTGCACGTTCGAGCCGCCCAGCGCCGAGATGATGAAGCCGGCGACGATGGCGGTGAAGATGCCCTGCTCGGGCTTGACCCCCGAGGCGATCGCAAAGGCCATCGCCAGCGGCAGCGCCACCACGCCGACCGTGAGGCCGGCAATCGCGTCGGCCATGAAGCGCTCGCGGTTGTAGTCGCGCAGCGAATCGACCAGGCGCGGATGAAACCGCGCCAGCTCCAGCCCCATGAATTTGCGGCGTGCTGGCATGGCGTCGTCGGGATGGCCTGGGGTCACACGGATTCCTGTCGCGGCGCTTCGGTCGCGCTTGCGGTCCAGTGTAGTGGTTGAGTTTTGCCGCCACCGTGTGCTCGGGTCCGTGCGTTTTCATCAAATATCGAATGGCTGACCGTCACACTGTTGTCATGCATGAAGTCGAGCTGAAGTTTCAGGTTCCCGCCGCACAGCGCAAGGCGGTGGATGCGGCGGTGGCTGGCCGCGCTGCCAGCCGGCGCACCCGCTTGCAGGCCAGCTATGTGGACACACCGGACCGCCTGCTCGCCAAGGCTGGCCTGGCGTTGCGGGTGCGGCGCGAGGGCCGCGACTGGGTGCAGACGTTGAAGGGCGCGACCGAAGACGGCATCAGCCGACTGGAGCACAACGTGCCGCTCGGTGCCGCGCGCGACGTGCCCGTGGCCGACCCGGCTCGCCACCACGGCACTGCCGTCGGCGAGCGACTGCGCGACCTGCTGGCCGCTCAGCCCGCCGTGGCGTTGGGCGTGCTGTACGGCACCGACATCCTGCGGCGCACGCGCGCGCTGCGTGTGCCGCAGGGCCAGGTCGAACTGGCGTTCGACGAGGGCCGCATCCAGGCCGGTCAGGCGCACACCGCGGTCTGCGAACTGGAGATCGAATTGCTCGCCGGCTCGCCGCTGGCCGTGATCGACACCGCACGCCGCTGGGTGGCCCGGCACGGGCTGTGGCTGGACACGCGCAGCAAGGCCGAGCGCGGCGACATGCTGGCCCGCGCTGAAGCCATGGCACCCGCGCGCATGGCGGCCAGCGTGGTGCTGGAGCCGAAGCTGTCGCTACACCAAGCGTGGCTGCGCGTGTTGCGCAACTGCGCTGAGCAGATCACCGTCAACGCGAGCCAGATTGCCAGCGGCAGCCACGGCGATGGCCATGTGCATCAGTTGCGGATCGGCCTGCGCAGGCTGCGCAGCGCGCTGCAGCTGTTCGAGTTCGTGGGGCCCGATGCCGCGCTTTCGCAGTTGGCCGATGGGGCCGCCGCGTTGTTCCGCCGCCTCGGCGGTGCGCGCGACCAGGTGGTGATCGAAGGGCAGTTCGCAGCCGATCTGGCAACCGCATTGCACAGCGCGGGCGTGCCAGGCGAGATGCCGGCGGCCACGCCCGGCGCGGATTCTCAAGCCGCTGTGACAGCGCTGCGCGACACCGCGAGCCAGGCGTTTTTGCTCGACCTGCTGGCCGCAGTGCACGCGGCCGACCCGGCCACGCCAGCAGCGTCGGCCAACGAATTGAAAGACCTGCTGGCGCAACAACTGAACCGCTGGCATCGGCAGGCGGCACGCGATGCGGCAGGCTACGCCAAGCTCGACGACGAGGGCCGCCACCGTCTGCGCAAGCGCATCAAGCGGCTGCGTTATGCGGTCGAGTTCGCCGGCTCGCTGTTCGGCCGCGCGGCGGTGCGTGGCTACCTGCGGCCGCTGCGTGCGCTGCAGGAGCGGCTGGGTGCGATCAACGACGCGGTGGTGGCGATTCAGGCGTACGCGGCAGCACCCGACACCGACCCGCGCGCCTGGTTCGCGGTCGGCTGGCTGGCGGCACGTCGCGACGTGCTGGTTGCCGAAGCGCGGCCCGAACTGCGCAAGTTCGCGAAGGCGCAAAGGTTCTGGAAACAGGCCTGACCCGAGCCCTCAGCGCTCTCAGCGCAGCCGGCGCTGCAGCAGCCGTTCCAGCGTGTGCAACGGCGACGCATCAGGCCGCAGCTGGTTCGCAGCGGCCAGATAGAAGGTCTGTTCCATCATGTGCTGGCCGCCCATCGCGGCGTGCAACACCTGGTCGCTGTAGACCACCCACGTGGTGCCGGGCGCGAAGTCGACACGCGCCTGCGGGCCGCTGTGCTGGAACTCGGCGTCGGCCTTGGCACGGTCGTGCAATTGCAGCATCGTGTGGTCGTACTCCGTGCGGCGGCGCTTGGTGATGCCGATGGCTTCGAGCAGCCATGCCGAGCCGGGCAGCGGCCTCGGGATGCCCGCCAGGTAGCGCCGCGCGTGCGCCTCGAACGCTTCGCCCACGCGCCACTGGCGCGGCTCGGTGCCGGGGTTCACGTTGCTGAACACGCGCAGGAAACGCGTGCCGTGCATCGGGTTGGACGGAAAGGCATCGACATGCAGCCGCGAATCGTCCTGCCGCCAACTGGTGTGACGGCCCTCGACCCGCACCGGGCGGAACGAGGTGTTGCCGCGTTGCAGATGGCCGCGGTAGTGCGGGAACAGGCGCAGCGCCAAAGTTTCGCTTTGCTCGGCGTAGCGCACGATCATGACCTTCAGCGCCGCCAGCTCGTCGGGGCTGCCGGTGCCACCGCGAAACTCGCCGGACGGCCAGCGCACCGAGATGTTCTTCGCCTTGCCATCGGCCCAACGTGGGTCGAGAAACTTTTTCTCGGCCTCGCTCATGGCGAAGGGCAGGTGCGGAAAGCTGAGCACGGCACCGTCTTCGACGATGGCCTCGACGCCGTGCGTCGGTCCGCTGTCGGTCCACGTCGTGTCCGCAAATTCCCGGACTTCCGCGACTGTCATCGGAGTTGCCGTCAGCGAACCCGCAGGCCCGGCGTCGCGCCCGGCCAGGCTTCCAG
>JANNEI010000651.1:0-2858 GCA_031378565.1 Burkholderiales bacterium | reverse complement strand
GTGCTGACCACCCTGCTCTTCATGCTGTGCTTCGCGGCGCTGGGCGCGGGCAACGGCGCGTTGTTCCAACTGGTGCCGCTGCGCTGGCCGTTGAGCACGGCGGTGGCCGGCTCGATGATCGGCGAGGTCGGCGCGCTCGGCGGCGGCCTGGTGCCCAACGCGATGGGTTTGTCGAAGCAGCACACCGGCACCTACCTGTGGGGTTTCGTGCTGTTCGCGGTGCTGGCGGTGGCGGTGTTGCTGATGATGCGGCGCATGCAGATCCGCTGGACGCGCACCTGGGCCGAGCGGGGCGGGCGGGCCAGGTTGTCGCCTGCCGTCTGAGACGGTGTTGTCAGGCCCGCGGGCTCTCATCGCGCTGGAAGCCCGCCGCGCGGTGTCAGCGTCGCTGCGATCGACCAGCGGTCAGGCAAATGCGGATTCCAGTTGCCCCGCCTCGAAACCCTCTCGCAACTCGGCCAGCGAAACATCGATTGCGAGTTGGTAGTGCGGCCGGTCGACGAAGCCGGTCCAGTGGCCGCCCCACTCCAGCGCGCTTTCACCGTCGGCCAGCGCCAGTGCCGCGGCGTCTTCATACGGCGGCTCGGTGGTGACGAACCCGCCGCTGGCGGTGAACACGCCGATGTCCCACGCGATGCCGAAGTTGTGGTTGCTGTGACCGCCGCGCGCATTGGTCACGCGGGGACCCGGGTTGCCGAAGCGCCCCTTGCGGAACAAGGCGTCCTGCTGCGCGTAGGTGCGCGAGCCCGAAATGATGCGAGCGTTCACGCCACCGTCCAGGATGCGCCCCAGCATCCTGCGGGCCACGTGCTGCGCCTTCAGCGACAGCGTCGTGATGTTGGACTCCGAGCGTGCATCGAAGCTGCGGCTCTGCTGGCGAATCGCCTGCGCCGCCGCCTCGAAGTCGGTCGCGGCCTGCTCGGTCAGCGGCCCCCAGTCTCCGTCGAGGTCGCCCAGATAAAGACCTTCAGCGCGCAGCAAGCGCTGGAAGAACAGCACGTCATCAGGAAACAGGTGCGCACTCATGCGATTCGCCTCGTTGCCGGGTAGCAACCAGCACAAAGATGGCACGAAGCCAGAACACCGCAACCCGGATGCAGCCATCTTGATTGCAGACGCCGCAGCGCGCGTCATCTCGTTTGAGGGCTTCCGGCCCTGTGTTCAGCTCAACGGTCCGTTCGCGACAGCAGGTTGGCTCGCTCGAGCCGGTCTTCGAGCTCGCCGAGGCTGGCGGCCACGGCATTGCTGTTCTGGTCGAGCGTGACGCGCGATTCGTCTTGCAGGCGGTCCAACCTTGCCATCAGCGCTGTGCGCAGTTCGGTGAAGCGCGAGGCTTCGGCCTTGTCTGCCAGATCGCGCTGGGCTTGCAGTTCTTTCGTCTGGCGTCGCGCGTCCATCAGCGACGTGGCTTGCAGCGAGATCACCCACACCGCGAACAGCACACACAGGAACGCGACCAGCCCGAGCATCATCAACCCGAGTGGTGCCTGAACGTTGGTGAAGCCCAGCGACAACGGCGTGAGCGCAGTGAAGGCGGTCCAGTTGAGCAAGGCGAACAGGCCGACCAGCACCAGCAGCAAGACGAAGACGATTGCACGACCCATGGTGACTCTCCCGGTTTGATCAGCGGTGGACTATCGCACCATCACGCTGTCATCCAAGACACGTGTTGAAGCCCATCCAGCCTCCCGGAATCCGGACCGACACGATGCCGGACGAGACGCCGAAACCACGCCAGAATGCAGGCCGTCGCAATCCGCAACCCTCCCGAAAGCAGCCCTTGAAATCCGCAGTACTCGCCGCCTCGGTCTTGCTGGTCATTGCCCTGATCGCAGTCTGGTCGTGGACCCCGGACCGCGACCGCGCCTCGCTCGAATCGCGCTACCTGAACGCACCCGGCGACATGGTGGAGGTGGCGGGCGCGCGCCTGCATGTGCGCGACAGCGGGCCGAGGAACGCGCCTGCGGTCATCCTGCTGCACGGCTTCGGTGCCAGCCTGCACACCTGGGAGCCGTGGGCGCAAGGCCTGGCCGCCGACCACCGCGTGATCCGCTTCGACCTGCCTGGCAGCGGCCTGAGCCCGCCCGACCCGAGCGGCGACTACACCGATGCGCGCAGCCTGCAATTGCTGGTCGCCTTGATGGACCGGCTGGGCGTGGCGCGCGCCAGCGTGGTCGGCCATTCGATCGGCGGGCGCATCGCCTGGACGTTTGCGGCGCGCCATCCCGAGCGGATGCACAAGCTGGTGCTGGTCGCGCCCGACGGTTTTGCCAGCCCCGGCTTCGAATACGGCAAACCGCCCGCGGTGCCAGCCAGCGTCAAGCTGATGCGCTACGCGCTGCCCAGGGCGGTGCTGCGCATGAGCCTGGCACCGGCCTACGCCGACCCGTCGGTGTTGACCGACGCGCTGGCCACGCGCTACCACGACCTGATGCTGGCCCCGGGCTCACGCGAGGCCCTGATCGCGCGCATGCAGCAGACCGTGCTGGTCGATCCCCTGCCCTTGCTGAAGCGCATTCAGGCTCCCACCCTGCTGCTGTGGGGCGAGCAGGACGCGATGATCCCGTTTGCCAATTCGGCCGACTACCTGAAGGCGATCGGCACCGCCTCGCTGATGCCGATTGCGGGTGTCGGGCACCTGCCGCACGAGGAGAAGCCGCAGCTTGGTTTGGCAGCAGTGCAGGCATTCCTGAAATAGGGCGGTAGGTTGCATCGGAGCGCCTGAGCCAACGTTCGCTGCCGCACAGACACGGCGAGCCGAAGCGGCCACACTGCCACTTTGGTTGGCAACCATCACCGCGCAAGCGCGGGTGCAATGCCAAGCCACCGAATCAAGTTGTACGGGAACCGAGGATGAA
>JANNEI010000064.1:0-2247 GCA_031378565.1 Burkholderiales bacterium | reverse complement strand
CCGGAGTTGTCCCGGCACTTTCCCGAATGACGCCCCCGCGCTTGACCCCTGCGCTGGTGTGACTCCTGCGCTCGTAACCCCCGCGCTGCTCGCGCTCTATGCCGCGCTTGCGCGTGACCCCGCGCTTTCCTGCTTTGCGTGACCCCGCACTTTTACCCGCGCTCAAAAACACCTCTATCCGCCCCCACGCAACGCTTGCACTTATTCATGCGATGCTATCATTGTCGATGTGAATAGCAAACATCGAAAGACGCTTGAAGCCGTCCGGGCCGAGCCAGTGAATGGAAGCATCGAGTGGAGCCGTATCGAGTCGCTGCTTGTCGGTCTCGGCTGCCGCCTCACAGAGGGTGCAGGTTCATCGGTGACTTTCGACTGGCAAGGTCGTAGAGCCACCTTCCATCGTCCTCATCCTGGCAAAGAGGCTCTTCGGTATCGCGTGAAGGCGACTCGCGAGTTCCTGCAACGTATGGAGATCACGCCATGAACAACACAATGTCATACAGGGGCTACACCACCAACATGATCTTCGATGCGGAAGACAAGATCATTGTCGGCCGAGTCATTGATGTCGATGACATCATCTCCTTTCACGGAGAGTCGGTGTCCGAGTTCGAAGCGAACTTCCACAGCGCGATAGATGGCTACGTGTCCGCGTGCGAGCAACTCGGCAACCCGCCAGAGAAACCTGCCAGCGGCAAACTGATGCTCAGGGTCGCACCAACGGTACACGCCGCCGCGCTGAAAGCCGCAGCCCGCAGCGGTGTCAGTCTGAACAAGTGGGCTGAGCAGGCGCTAAGCACGGCCAGCCGAAAGCCTGCAAGCCAACGACAGCCTCGCGCCCAGACTGGAGCCTGACCGTCAAACGGATCCAGCGTCCCGCCATTCATCCTGCGCCGAACTCAGGCTTTCGTTCTGAAGCGCGCAAATATGGGTGTGCTCGAAAGGCCGAAGACCTGAATCCACTGGCCTCGAGCAGAGGCCAGGCAACGAGAAGCGCTCACTCCCACTCGATCGTCGCCGGCGGCTTGCTGCTCCCGTCATACGTCACCCGGTTGATGCCGCGCACTTCGTTGATGATGCGGCTGCTGACTTTTTTGAGCAGCGCGTAGGGCAGCTCGGCCGAATCGGCGGTCATGAAGTCGCTGGTCTGCACGGCGCGCAGTGCGACCACGTTTTCATAGGTGCGGCCGTCGCCCATCACGCCCACGCTCTTGATCGGCAGGAACACGGCGAAGGCCTGGCTGGTGAGCTGGTACCAGGTCTTGCCAGTGGCAGCGTCCACCGTGTTGCGCAGCTCTTCGATGAAGATGGCGTCGGCGCGGCGCAGCAGGTCGGCCGACTCTTTTTTCACCTCACCCAAAATGCGCACGCCCAGGCCCGGCCCGGGGAACGGATGGCGGTACACCATGTCGTGCGGCAGGCCCAGCGCCACACCGAGTTCGCGCACTTCGTCCTTGAACAGTTCGCGCAGCGGCTCCAGCAACTTCAGGCCCAGCGTGGCAGGCAGGCCGCCGACGTTGTGGTGGCTCTTGATGGTGGTGGCCTTCTTGGTTTTCGTGCCGCCGCTTTCAACCACGTCGGGGTAGATCGTGCCCTGAGCCAGCCAGCGCGCCGACTGGAGCTTCTTCGCTTCAGCCTGGAACACCTCAACAAATTCGCGGCCGATGATCTTGCGCTTGGCTTCGGGGTCGCTCACGCCGCGCAGGTGGCCGAGGAACTGCTCGGCCGCGTCGACGCGAATCACCTTCGCGTGCAGGCGGCCGGCGAACATGTCCATCACCATGTCGCCCTCGTTCAGGCGCAGAAGGCCGTGGTCGACAAACACGCAAGTCAGTTGGTCGCCGATGGCGCGGTGGATCAGCGCCGCCGCCACACTGGAATCGACCCCGCCGCTGAGGCCGAGGATGACTTCTTCCGCACCGACCTGCTGGCGAATGCGCGCCACCGATTCTTCGATGACATTGCCCATCACCCAGTCGGGGCGCGCCTTCGCGATGTCGAGCACGAAGCGGTTCAGCAGGGCCACGCCCTGCACGGTGTGCGTGACCTCGGGGTGGAACTGCACGCCGTAATAGCCGCGCGCCTCGTCGGCCATGCCGGCGATCGGGCAGCTGGGCGTGGACGCCATCAGCTTGAAACCCGCCGGCAGCGCGGTGACCTTGTCGCCGTGGCTCATCCACACCTTCAGCATGCCATGGCCTTCGGCGGTGCTGAAGTCTTCGATGCCCTGCAGCAGGCGTGTGTGTC
>JANNEI010000647.1:0-11856 GCA_031378565.1 Burkholderiales bacterium | reverse complement strand
CCTGGGCGGCGTCAACCCGCGGCTGCACCACGGCACGCTGAACGCGATGTTCTTGCCAGCGGTGGTGAAGTTCAACGCACCGGCCGATTCGATCCAGCGCGAACGCAGGCTGCAGCGCATGGCGCACGCGATGGGCATCGGGTCGTGCGACGCCAAAGGCACCGAGATTGCCGACGCCATCCGCGACATGAACGCGCGCCTGGGTCTGGCGGCGGGCCTGGCCGCGCTGGGCGTGACGCGCGACCTGCATGAGCGCGTGATCGACGGTGCGATGGCCGACCATTGCCACAAGACCAACCCGCGGATTGCCACACGCGACGAGTACCGGGCGATGCTGGAAGCGTCGGCTTGACGGGGCAGCACCAGGGCCGCGTGGCGATGCGCCGTCGTCGGCCCGCGCGATGCAGACCGCTGCTTCTTGTCTGACTGTGCGCAGGCGAAGCATTTCAGCGACCGATGCCCCGATACTCCAGGCCGTGGCTGCGCATGACGGCGGGCTCGTAGAGGTTGCGCCCGTCGAACACCACGGGCTCGCGCATCAACTCGCGCATGCGATCGAAATCGGGGCTGCGGAACTCAGTCCACTCGGTCACGATCAGCAAGGCGTTCGCGTCGACCAGCGCCTCCATCGCACGCTTCACATAATGCAGGCGCGGGCGCGGGCCGAACGCACGCTGTGCCGCATCGGCAGCCACCGGATCGTAGACATGCACCTCGGCACCGCGCGCCAGCAGTTCGTCGATCAGGACCACGCTGGGCGCTTCGCGCATGTCGTCGGTGTTCGGCTTGAACGCCAGGCCCCACACCGCGAACCGGTGCGCCGACAGATCGCCGCCAAAGCGCGCCACCACGCGTTGCGCCAGCACGCTTTTCTGGGTTTCGTTGACGGCCTCGACCGCGCGCAACAGCGGCAGGTCCCGGCCCAGGCTCTGCGCACTCTTCACCAGCGCCTTCACGTCCTTCGGAAAGCACGACCCGCCGTACCCGCAGCCCGCGTACAGGAAGTGATGGCCGATGCGTTCGTCGCTGCCGATGCCGCGCCGCACGGCGTCGATGTCGGCACCCATTTCTTCGGCCAGCAGCGCAATCTCGTTCATGAAGCTGATGCGGGTGGCCAGCATGGCGTTGGCGGCGTATTTGGTCAGCTCGGCCGAGCGGACGTCCATCACCATCAGGCGCTCGTGATTGCGGCCGAACGGCGCGTAGAGCTGGCGCATCAGCGCGGTGGCGGCGTCATCGTCGGAGCCGATCACGATGCGGTCGGGCCGCTTGAAGTCGTCGATGGCCGCGCCCTCTTTCAGGAACTCGGGGTTCGACACCACGCTGAACCGGTGCACCGCGCCGCGTGCGGCCAGGCCACGATCGATGGTCTCGGTAACGCGCCTGGCGGTGCCCACCGGAACGGTGCTCTTGTTGATCACCAGGCGATAGCCGTCCATGTGCCGGCCGATGGCCAGCGCAGCGGACAGCACGTGTGACATGTCGGCCGAGCCGTCTTCATCGGGCGGCGTGCCCACGGCAATGAACTGCGGCACACCGAACGCTGCGCCCTCGGCGGGGTGGGTGGTGAAGCGCAAACGCCCGGCGGCAATGTTGCGCCGGACCATGTCTTGCAGGCCCGGCTCGTAGATCGGCACCAGGCCGTCGCGAAGCATGTCGACCTTGGTTGCGTCGAGATCCACACACAACACATCGTTACCCACGTCGGCCAGGCATGCGCCCGTCACCAGCCCGACGTATCCCGTACCCACAACGCTTAATTTCATTCGCAAAGGTTAGGCACGCTTGATGACAGGGGTGTGGCCGCAGCACTGGCTCTTTTGTGATGTGGCTGTCACATGCCGCTGCTAGCGTCCACCCGTTCCGATTTGTGGTTGCCGCGTTGTCATGTCCTCGTTTTTTGCACAGCACTCTCGAACCCCCGCAACGACGTTGGGGCCTGCACGCACTGTCGTGCCGCTGGTCCTGTGGAGCATGTTGATTGCGGGCAGCGTGCTGCACACCGGCACCTGGGCCGCGGGCCGCGCCAACATCTACCTGATCGACGACGGCTCAGGGTCGATCCACTTGTCGAATCGTCCTGACGGCCAGGCGAACGCCGTGGTGGTCGCCCATGACGACCCAGCGCATGCCCCGCCCGGCGCGGCGGCGAAGGAAAATCCGGCCGCTGCCGACACCTCGCGCGGTGCCCATCCCGGCCCCGCGGTGCTCGACAGTCGGCTGACCGAAATCGTTCGCAAGGCGGCCCTCGCGCAGCGGGTCGCGCCCGAACTCCTGCACGCGGTGATTGCCGCCGAGTCTGGCTACGCAACGCGGGCGGTGTCGGCGCGTGGCGCTCAGGGCTTGATGCAACTGATGCCGGCCACGGCGCAAGGCTACGGCGTGACCGATCCGTTCGACGCCCGCCAGAACGTGCAGGCCGGCGCGCGGCACCTGCGGCGCTTGCTGGACCAGTTCGGCCAGAGCAAGACGCTGGCGCTGGCCGCCTACAACGCCGGCGCAGCGGCCGTTGTTCGTTACCACCACAGCGTGCCGCCGTTTGCCGAGACGATGGCTTACGTGCCGCGCGTGCTTCAGCACTACGCGGATTTGCAGCGCCAAGGCCTCGCAAACCGACCGCACCGTTCCGCGGATTGAGGCGCTTCATGTGCCGCCCCCCACATCGGTCGATCCATGCACATCCACCACACCGCACAAATCATCGGAAGACACTCATGAAACTTCATCCCTCACGCAGCCATGCCGCTGCGCTCGTGATCCTCGGCGTGCTTTCGGGCTGCGGGGGTGGCGGCGGCAACAGCGGATCGGGCGGCCAAAGCCCGACGTTCCCGGCGTCCGGTGCTTTCGGCTGGATCCTGAAGGCCGCTGGCCCGACGGATGCCCTGAAGTACGGGCTGTCGCTGGTGCACCCGGGCAAGCCCGACACCGAGTACGTGATCGAGCTCGCAAGTTCGGTGGTCAGCGACGCACGCCTGGTGGCCAGCGGCTCGGTGGACACCGGCCAATTGCGCGCCACGTCGATCCAGCCGCACGCACTGGTCTACATCGTGGGCGGCGACGTGCGCAGCGTGCCGATGCAGGCCAACGGCACGGCCCCGCTGTCGCGTGTGCAGCGCTCGCAGTCGACATCGGCGTGTCGCTTCGTCATCGAAGCCAACGACTATGCGACACCGCAAGCCTCTCGCTTCATCGTCTCGACCGCGGGCGGTGACGGCCAGTGCGACACGGCCGACGACGGACGCGCGGAAGTGCAACTGTCCGCCACCCTGGGGGTCGTCTACACACCGGTCACCGGAGAGGTGCCGCTCGACGTGGTGCGCGACCCCGCGACACTGGCACCGCGCGGCTGGATTTACGCGCGCAGCGTCGCGCTGTGGGGCAACGGGCCGCCCACCACCTTCGCGACCCGCGCCGTGAACGCACCAGCGGTCACCGGCGTGATCGCCAGCACGTACAACTCGGCACTGGTCGAGGACGGCACACAACTCAGCGTGCTGACTTTTGCGGGCGGCAGCCTGTTCACCGAAACGCAACTGAGCTCATTGACCACCGGCGGCTCGGGGTGGCAGTCGATCGGCTTCGACGCCAACAGCTTCTATGCGTACCGCAACTCGAGCACCACGTTCAACTCCACTTTCACCGTGCTGCGGATCACCCGGTCGAACCCGACCGTCTCGGTGCTGGCCACCGGCCCCGGCTTGATCAGTCTGTCCAGCATGGGACGCGACGTGCTGTACCTGACGGTGTTCGGCGAGGCCGACAACCGGCTGATTCGCCTGAACAAGGCGGGCGGGTTGCCGAGCGAAACGGTGTCGCCGCTGACCACCTTCACCTCGGTGCAGACCAGCGCCAACGGTGTGCATCAACTGTGGCGCGTCACCGGTGTGGGCAGCGCGTCGACAAGCTACGCCGTCGACATCGTCAACGAGAGCAACGCCACGCTGTACACCAGTGCAGGCGGCTTTCCGATGAGCGTGGCCGAGGCGAGCAGCCTCAACTTCAACGCCAGCGAAAGCCGCACCACGTTCGTCTTCGCGGGCGGCTACGCCGATCGCGCCTTCGGCGACGCGACCCTGGTCGCCTACGACACCTCGACGCTCACCGCCAACGTGATGGGCACGCTGCCAGGCACGGCTGATTTCGGTGCCGACTTTGTCTACGCCAGCACCATCGGCGGGCCCACCAGCTTCGGCATGGGTTTTGCGGCGCGCTCCAGCAACGGCAGCGCCCAGGAAACCGGGGCCAAGGTGTTCTCGTACGACCACGCAACGCCCAACAGCCTGAAAGTTGCAACGATCCAGCCATGAGCTGAGCCCGTGCCTTTCGGGCGCAAGCGGTTCGAGAGCCGGCGCACGCATGCTGTTCAACTCACCTGAGTTCATCTTCGGTTTTGTTCCGCTCAGCTTGCTTGGCTTCTTCGTGCTGGCCAGGCACGGTGCGGCGCTGGCCCTTGCCTGGTTGACGCTGGCCTCGCTGGTGTTTTACGGCTGGTGGAATCCGGCGTGGCTGCCGTTGATGCTGGCGTCGATCGCCTTCAACTTCGTGGCCGGGCGCGAAATTGCGGCGCGTGCGCAAGGCATTGCCAGCGGGCCGTTGGCGACATTGTCCCGCCGCAGCCTGGTGACGGCCGCGATCGGCATCAACCTGGCGCTGCTGGTCTACTTCAAGTACGCCGCGTTTCTGGTCGACAGCGCGGCCTGGCTGACCGGTTCGTCCATTCGATGGCACGCCAGCGAGCTGCCGCTGGGCATCTCGTTTTTCACGTTCACCCAGATCGCCTTTCTGGTCGACGTGTATCAGCGCAAGGCGGCCGATTTCGACCCGGTGCGCTACGGCCTGTTCGTCACCTATTTCCCGCACCTGATCGCCGGGCCGATCCTGCACCACAAGGAAATGATGCCGCAGTTCGCGCGGCCCGACATCTTCAGGTTCAGCGCCGACCGGCTGGCCGACGGCAGCGTGATCTTCATCCTCGGGCTGTTCAAGAAAACCGTGCTGGCCGACACCTTCGGCGGCTACGCCAACCCGGCCTTCGCGGCCGCCGGCACGCAGGCACTGAGCCTGTTCGAAAGCTGGGGTGCTGCGCTGTCGTACACGCTTCAGATCTACTTCGACTTTTCCGGCTACTGCGACATGGCCATCGGCCTGGCGCTGATGATCGGCGTGCAGTTGCCGATGAACTTTCATTCGCCATACAAGGCCCGCAACATCGCCGACTTCTGGCGCCGCTGGCACATGACGCTGTCGCGCTTCCTGCGCGACTACCTGTACATCCCCCTCGGCGGCAACCGCCGCGGACCGATGCGGCAGCAAATCAACCTGATGACGACGATGCTGCTGGGCGGGTTGTGGCACGGCGCGGGCTGGACGTTCGTGATCTGGGGCGGGCTGCACGGGCTGTATCTGGTGGTGTTCCATGCATGGCGGCGCGGCCTGGCGCATTCGGGTTTGCATCAAACGCCAACGCTGCTCAAGGCGGTTGCAGCACCCCTTGCCTGGCTTGCCACGTTCCTGGCGGTGGTGATCGCCTGGGTGTTCTTTCGCGCGGCCGACCTGCCCGCGGCGCTGTCGATGCTGCGCGGCATGGCCGGCCTGCACGGCGCGCTGTTGCCCGATCAGATCATCTCGTTCGTGCCGGCGTTGGGCCAGGTCGCCAGCGGTGTCGGCAAGGTGCCCTACCTGGCCGACGGCACGGTGATGGGCTTCGTCGAGATGACGTCGATGCTGACGCTCGGGTTGGCCATCGCGCTGGGCACACCCACCCTGCCCGAGCTGCAGCCGCGCTGGCGCTACGCGCTGGTGCTGCCGTGTGCGGCGCTCGCGTTGCAGCGCGTGCTGTACGGACGCGCGTCCGAGTTCCTGTACTTCCAGTTCTGACGCGGCGCGACCCAAGGTGAAAAAACTGCTCACGCTCGCCGGCCTGGTCGCGCTGTCGATCGCGCTGTTCGTCGCGGTGTTCTCGGTCGTTCACCGCCCGCTGGTGGTGGGCGAGATCCAGAAAAACCTGGACTACAAGCTGGCCTACGCGCGCCAGATCACTGTCCCCAAGACAGTGATCTTCGCCGGCAGCAACGGCCGCTTCAGCCACCGCTGCGACATGCTGACGCAGGCGCTGGGGCGGCCCTGCGTCAACGCCTCCATCGGCGTGGGCATCGGCCTGGACTTCCTGTTCGACCAGTGGCGTCCGTTGCTGCGGCGCGGCGACGTGGTCTACATGCCGCTGGAGTACGGCCAGTACCGCGCCAGCCATGCCGAGATGCACGGCGGCCTGCAGAACGCGCTGATGGTGCACAGCCAGCGCGACTACCTGTGGGCGCTGGAGACAGATCGAATCGTGGCGGCCTACGGTTCCTTCGACCTGCAGTTCCTGATCCACGGTGTGGTCGAGATGGCGCTGGACGGCAAGGGTTTTCGCCGCCGCAGCAGCACCGACAGCCTGACGCCGCAGGGCGACGAGAGCGGCCACACTGCCCTGCTCGGCCAACCCTATGCCGCCTTCCTGCGCAGCCGCACCGCCGACACGGCGCGCCTGCCGGCCACGTCGGACGGCATCCGCGAGATCGAGGCCTTCCTGCGGCGGGCAGCGCGCGACGGCATCGTCGTTGTCGGCGGCCTGCCGACCGTGCCTGATTCGGCATCGGTGGAGCCGCCTGACATCGAACGCCTGCGCCGCCTGTACGAAGATCAGGGCCAGCACTTCATGGCACTGCCGAACCGGTCGCGCTACCCGCTGAGCTGTTTTTTCGACACGCTGTATCACCTGAATGAAAGCTGCCAGATGGCGCACTCGGCGGCGGTGGCGGAGCAACTGAAACCCCTCGTCCCGATCGCTCTCCGTGCGCCCTGAAGTGTTGCCACTGGCTCACACACTGATCCAGGTCGCGCCTCCGGGCGAAGGGGGCGTTCGCGACTATCTGGAGTGCCTGCAAGCCGCGTGGGCAATGCAGGGTTGGCCATCCCAGGTGGTGGCGTTGTCGCAAGCCCAGGCCCGCCACCGTTCGCTGGCCGAGCGCATTGCAGACTGCGCCGGCGATGCGACGGGACCCTGCTCGGTGGTGCTTCATTTTTCGGGCTACGGCTACGAGAAGCGCGGCCTGTGCTTCTGGCTTCTCGACCAGTTGAACGCGCTGCGCGCGCAGCGGCGCGGCGGGCTTCGGCTGGTGGTGGTTTTTCATGAGCTGTTCGCCTCGGGTGGGCCACCGTGGCGCTCGGCGTTCTGGCTGTCGCGTTGGCAGGAGTCCATCGCGGCGCGGCTTGCCGGGATGGCAGATGCCGTCTGGACCAACACCGAGCAGCACGCCGGCTGGCTGCGCGCGCAGGTTCGTGCGGGACTGCCCATCAATGTGCGGCCCGTCATTTCAAACGTCGGCGAGCCGCAGACCGTGCAGGTTCCCGGGGCGCGATTGCCCTGCGCCGTGGTGTTCGGATTGGCCTCGACCCGCCAGCGGGTCTTCGACCAGCTCGGTGCGCGCGAGCCCATGCTGCACCGGCTGGGAGTCACAGAGCTGATCGAGGTCGGCAACGGGGCGGCTTCGAAGAGCCGCTTGTCGACGATTCCGCGACGGCACACCGGCAGGCTTTCACAACCGGACTTGAGCCGGCTGTTGCAGCAATCGCGCTTCGGGTTGCTTGACTATCCATCGCGGTATCTCGGCAAGTCGGGCGTGTTCGCGGCCTACGCGTCTCACGGTTGCGTGGTGCTCGACACCTCACCGCCCGGACCGGACACCGATGGCCTGTCAGCAGGCTCCGACTACCTTTGCCTGCCGGCGATGACAGGCAAGGTCATCGTGTCGGCCCAACACGACGCGATGGCAGCCCATCTGATGGCCTGGTACGCAGGTCACCGTCTGGCCGACCAGGCGAAAGACCTCCTGGCCCTCGCCGTTGCACGGTAACTCAATGTCAGGTGAGGATCAGTCCGTAAGGGCCATCCCGCGCACTGACGTCATGACGCGGCACGACTTGTTGACTTCTTAACATCGTGACGGGACTGGAGAAACGTCCTGGCTGGCGTCTTGGCGCTTGCCCGCGAAACCCTTCCTGAAGACGCTGCGTCTTCGCCCTGGACCATGAGCCACCGATGAGCAGCGTCGCGCCCGTTCCTGCGGATCAAACCATCCTGCCCACGAGTGACGCCACGACGGTGTACGCATCGCATTCGCAGGCGGGATACCGCACCGACATCGAAGGTCTGCGCGGCATCGCGGTGCTGTCGGTACTGGCCGTGCATTCGTTCCCGCAGTGGATCAAGGGCGGTTTCATCGGCGTCGACATCTTCTTCGTCCTCTCGGGGTTTCTGATCACCGGCATTTTGTTCAGGTCACTCGAAGCCGGACGTTTCAGTTACATCGACTTCTACACACGGCGCGTGCGGCGCATCTTTCCGTCGCTGTGCCTGGTGCTCCTCGCTTGCCTCGTCTTCAGTGCGCTGTACACGTTCCCGAGCGAGTCTCGGCTCCTCGGGACGCATGTGGGTGCGGGCGCGCTGTTCATGTCGAACATCGCACTGTGGAAGGAGGCCGGCTACTTCGATGTCGCCTCTGAAGCGAAACCGCTGCTTCACCTGTGGTCGCTGGGCATCGAGGAACAGTTCTACCTCGTCTGGCCCGTCGCAGCGGCATTCCTGTTCAAGCGTCGGCGCTGGGCACTGCGCGTCATCTGCGCAACTCTGCTGGTTTCGTTCCTGCTGAACGTTGCCTTCGTCGCCGACAAGCCGACCGCCACGTTCTTCCTGCCACCCACCCGCTTCTGGGAGTTGATGGTGGGAGCCTTGCTGGCCTGTCTGACCCTCCACCACGGCGGTGGCCCGGTGGAGTGGGTGCGGCAGCGTCTTCGGGCGGGTTCATGGTTGCACCGAGGGCTGGCGGACGGCTTCGCTGGCACCGGACTGGTGATGCTCTTCGTGGCCATGTGGTTGGTCGACAAGACCGATCATTTCCCCGGTTGGTGGGCACTGCTGCCGACCATGGGCACTTTCGCTTTGCTCAGCGCAGGCCCCGGGGCATGGATCAACCGACACGTGCTGTCGCAACCGATCCTGCGCTTCTACGGTGCGATCAGCTACCCGCTGTACCTGTGGCACTGGCCGCTGCTGAGCTTCCCGGTGGTGATGGGCATCCCGCTCAGCAACGAAGTTCGAGTGATGATCCTGATCGGCAGCGTGGTGCTGGCAGCGTTGACCTGCGAGTTGTTGGAAAAGCCGATTCGCCACGCACGCACCAGACACACGCCGCTGGCCCTGTGTGCGTTGCTGAGCGTGATCGGGCTCTGCGGCTTGGTGCTGAAGCAGACCGACGGACTGCTCAATACCTATCCCGAAAGCATGCGAAGTCTTGCGGCTTCCGAGTTTCGCTTCGACTACTCGGAGTACCGCGTCGGCAAGTGCATGCTGCGGCTCGAGCAGGGCCCGGAGTCGTTCTCGTCGGACTGCATCGATCGCCGCGGTACCGAACGCGATCTCGTTTTCCTGTGGGGTGATTCGCATGCCGCGTCGCTCTATCCGGGTCTTGCCCATTTGGTGCGGAACGTCGGGTCGGAACGCCGCCTGGCGCAGTACACAGCCGCACGTTGCCCGCCCCTGTTGGTTGCGCCGCTTCGCAGCAGCACGCATTGCGATCTGATCAACAAATACGCACTGGAGCGCATTGCGGTGGAGCGACCGGCCACAGTCGTGCTGGCCGGCCATTGGTCGTTTTACGGCACAGATCCAGCTGCATCTCGAACTCAGATGGCGGGCCTGCGCGACACGGTGCGGAAACTGAAACAGATCGGCGTGCAAAGGGTCGTGGTCTTTGGAAACCTTCCCACGTGGAACCTACCGCAACCCCGCGTGCTTCTCATGCAATGGAACCAGTCGCGCTCGGTACCTGAACGCACCTACAGCCACATCAACCGCAGCTCGATCGAAGCTGATCGCAGGGTCGAACTAGCCATGGCAGGCACAGGCGCAACATTCGTATCGCCGATCGCCACGTTTTGTGACTCTTCCGGCTGCCTCGTCTCGGTCAAGCACGAGGGTGCATTCCAGCCTGTGAGCTACGACGACTCACACCTCAGCGCGTTCGGGTCGATGATTCTGGCGAAGATGAATCGCGCGGCCGTGTTCAACTGAAGCCCGATATCCCGTGCAACGCGATCCGCTTGACCCATGCCTTCGCGGCAACACTCTGGCGCAGGCAACCGCGCTCGCGCCGAGCGATCAACGCTTCATTTGGCTTGATTTGGTGCGTGGCCTGTGCGCCGTCCTGGTGTGTGCAGGGCATTTGCGCTCTGCAATTCTGGTGGATTACTCCGCACTCGGCGCGGCTTCGTGGGCACACAAAACCATCTACTTACTGACAAGTCTGGGTCACGAATCAGTGATGGTTTTCTTCGTGCTGAGCGGTTTCTTCGTGGGTGGCGCTGTTCTCAAAAATGGAACGCATTTCGATTGGGCGAAATACTCCATTGCCCGCCTGTCGCGCCTGTGGGTGGTTCTGATACCGGCGCTTCTTGCGACCCTGATGGTGGATCAACTCATCTCGGTCCTTGCTCCCGGCGTTCTCTCCGGAGAGTTCAGGAGCACATGGAATTCCGGTCCTTCCTCTGAAGGAATATACTCTTCGACCGTCACCACATTCATCGCCAACATTCTCTTTTGCAAACCGTCGTCGCGCCCGTATTCGGCACAAACGATCCACTCTGGAGTTTGGCCAATGAATTCTGGTACTACGTCATTTTTCCGATGTTTGCCGTTGCGTTTGGTCTGGCTGTCGGGGGAAGACGATTGTCCTCCGCCTCAAGACTGGTCATTGGCTTCGTGGCCATGGCAATTCTTCTTTGGTTACCCTGGGTGATACAGTCAGAGTACCTGATTTGGTTGCTGGGACTGATCGTGTATCGTTTCGTGGGCCGTGTCTCTCGAACCAAGGCACTCGCCTCTTGTTGGGTCGGGGGTTTGTTCGTCTGTGCTTCTGTGATCTACGGCAAACTCAACTCGCTGCAGTTGGCGCTCGGTGTTCCAAGCGAACTGCTCACCGCACTGTCGTTTTGCGTTCTTGCGGTTGGACTCACGAACATCAAGAATAACGATCAGCTGCCTTCATGGATACAGATCATTGTTCGTAAAAGTTCCGACATTTCTTTCTCGTTGTACGTCATTCATTTTCCGCTCGTGGTGCTGATCGCAGGTTACTTCTATGGATTTGAAAAACTCCGGCCCGATGCGGCGGGCCTGACTCAGTACACCCTTTGGCTCGGATTTATTCTGATCTTCAGTGCATGCTTCTGGTGGATGTTCGAGCGAAGAACCAACCGCATACGGCGTGGCGTGACGCTTGCCATGGAAAGCAGATTTGGTTGGCGACTCAATTCGTGAGAATTTGCGTTGCCCAATGCCAGAAACTTCAACCCGGCCTGTGTCAACTTTGAACTCCATTTTCGCCAGAGCGCTGTTCCGCCTGAGGGCCAACATAAATCATTACATGGTCTCGGCGCTTCGCGCTGCCTATTGGCGCGCTCAGGGGATGAAAGTCGGCAACGGAACAACGCTGTCGAAAATCCACGTGACCTGGCCTCATCAAGTGCGGTTTGGCTCCAACTGTTCAGTTGAACACGGTTCGTACTTCAAGTTCGATGGAATATATCGGCCCGGGTCTGGGTTGATTTTTGAGGATGATGTATTTACTGTCAAAACATCAAAAGGTGATTTTGAAAGCAGGGTTTGCTGCGGAAGTTTTGGAAAACGAAGCAATCTTGACATCAAATGGAAACGGCCTTTTGTCTCACACAAAAACAACAAGCTGAGCAATTATATTGGCGTAAAGTATCACATCAAAACAGAATTCCCTGCCGACACGATTGCATTGCATAATT
>JANNEI010000618.1:0-2662 GCA_031378565.1 Burkholderiales bacterium | reverse complement strand
GTCGGCCACGCGCTGCGTCACCGGCCGCCGGTTGGCCTGGTGCTGGCCCCAGACACGCAGCGAGCCGCCGTGGGTGGCCAGCGTTTGCACGTCCCACACGACCAGCCCTTGTGCTTTGAGAATGCGCTGGACGGTGTGCAGCGACAGGTAGGAAAAATGCTCGTGGTAGATGGTGTCGAACTGGCCTTGCTGCACCAGTTGCAGCAGGTGCGGGAACTCGAGCGTGAGCGTGCCGGCGGGGGCCAGCAGCTCGCGCAGGCCGGCGACGAAATCGTTGATGTCTGGCACATGCGCGAGCACGTTGTTGCCCAGCACCAGGTCGGCCCGGCCGCGCTCGGCGGCAAAGCGCTGGCCGGACTGGTGGCCCAGAAACGCCTCGACGGTGTCGATGCCCTTGCCGCGCGCGGCTTGCGCGGTGCTGGCGGTCGGCTCGATGCCGATGCACGGGATGCCGCGCTGCGCCACGTACTGCAGCAGGTAGCCGTCGTTGGAGGCCACCTCGACCACCCGCGACGCCGGGCCGAGTGACAGGCGCTCGCAGGCTTCGTCCACATAGCGTTCGGCGTGCGCCAACCACGACGCCGAGTACGACGAGAAGTAGACGTAGTCGTCCGAGAACAGCGCATCGAAGCGCTGAACTTCGTCCACCTGCACCAGGCGGCATTCGGGGCAGGTCAGCACCTTGAGCGGAAAGTGCAGCTCGGCCTGGCCGAGGTCCTGCGCGCGAAGGAAGGCGTTCGACGGTGGCGCGGTGCCGAGGTCGACGAACACATCGTTCGTCTCGTGCAACGGGGTCGCGCAGTGGCGGCACTTCAAGTTCGCACTCCTTCGAAATCGGCGGTCAGCAGCGCGAAGCTGCGGTCGCGCGGCGACAGCTCGGTGACGCTCTCGGGCCAGTCAATCCCCAGCCGCGGGTCGTCGTGGCGCACGCCGGCTTCGCACTGCGGCGCGTAGGCCGCGCTGTGCTGGTACAGCAGTTCGCTGTGGTCGGCCAGCGTCTGGAAACCGTGGGCGCAACCCGCAGGGATCAGCAACTGGCGCTGGTTGTGGTCAGACAGCTCCACCGCATGCCATCGCATGAAGGTGGGCGAGCCGGCGCGCAGGTCGACCGCGACATCGAAGACGCGGCCGCGCAGGCAGCGGATGAGCTTGGCCTCGGCCGCGGGCGCGCGCTGAAAGTGCAGGCCGCGCACGGTGCCGCGCAGCGCGGTGATGGAGTGATTGACCTGCACGAAACGCAGGCCGGGTGCCACCTTGTCGAATTCTTCAGCGCAGTACAGGCGGGTCAGGCTGCCACGCGGGTCGCCGCGCGGCGCGGTTTCGACTTCCCACAGGCCGTGGATCGGCGTGGCGTGAAACTTCATGCGGCTGCCGCGCTCGCCGCAGTCGCCGCACAAGCTGCCCAGGCCAGATTCGCGCTGCGCGCATCGGCCACGTACTGCGTCAGGTCGTCGCGGCTGCACAGCTCGCCGTGCTCGTGTTGGCGGCGGTACCAGCGCGCGGTGCGCGCCAGCGCGGTGGGCGCGTCCCACACCGGCCGCCAGCCCAACTGCGCGCGGGCCTTGGTGCAGTCGAGGTGCAGCAACGCAGCCTCGTGCAGCGCCACGCTGCAGTCGGCCTCGGTGCGCACCGCAGGCCAGTGGTTGGCAAAGCCGTCGATGACTTCCGCCACGCTGAAGTGGCCCGATGCGTCGGGGCCGAAGTTCCAGGCCTGCGCTGCCGTCTGCGGATCAATCAGCAAACGCTGGCCAAGCAACAGGTAGCCGGCCAGCGGCTCCAGCACGTGCTGCCAGGGCCGCGTGGCGTGCGGGTAGCGAATGGCCACCGCATTGCCGCTGACGGCCGAGCGCACCAGGTCGGGAATCAGGCGGTCGTTGCTCCAGTCGCCGCCGCCCACCACGTTGCCGGCACGCGCGGTGGCCAGCGCCACCGCGTGGCCGCGGCCGTCGTCGTGGCTGAAGAAGCTGCTGCGGTAGCTGGCCGAGACGATTTCCGCACAGGCTTTAGATGCGCTGTACGGGTCGTGCCCGCCGAGCGCATCGGCTTCCACATAGCCGCGTCGGGTGTCGAGATTGGCGTAGCACTTGTCGCTGGTGGCGTTGACGAGCACGCCCACGCTGGGCGTGGCGCGCACGGCTTCGAGCAGGTTGACCAGACCCATCACATTGGTGTCGAAGGTGGCCGCAGGCGCGCGGTAGCCGGGCCGCACCAGCGCCTGCGCGGCCAGGTGGAAGACGAACTCGGGTTGCAGGCGGTGCAGCGCAGCGCGCACGGTCGCGGCGTCGCGCAGGTCGATCAGCGCTTCGTCCAGCGGCAATTGCAGCAGGCGGGCATGGTTGGGGCCGGCGTCGGCGGGCAGGGCCAGGCCGCTGACGTGCGCGCCCATCGAATGCAGCCACAGCGCCAGCCACGAGCCCTTGAAGCCGGTGTGGCCGGTGACCAGCACGCGCCGGCCGGCGTAGACGCCGCCGAACAGTGCGCCGAGCGATCCCACGCGCTCGGTGCGTGGTGCCGGCGTGTTGTGGGGGCGGTCGAAAGAATCATCGAAAGAGCGGTCGAAAGACCGGTCGAACCAGGCGTCGCGTTTCATTGCCAGACCTTCCAGGGTGCCTGGCCCGATTGCCACAGTTCTTCGAGCCGCGTCTTGTCGCGCAGCGTGTCC
>JANNEI010000052.1:0-13271 GCA_031378565.1 Burkholderiales bacterium | reverse complement strand
ATTGCACCACCAGCATGCCGAGCACGAAGCCCAGCGCGGCGTAGACGATGCCTTGCAGCAGGCGATTGGTGCGCCGCTGCTCCGCCACCAGCGCCTCCAGCGCACGTGCCTGCGCCGCCGGGCGCGGCTGCAGCGCCTGATGCAGCAGGCGCGGCAGTTCGGGCAGCAACTGCACGTAGCGCGGGGCTTCGTTCTTGAGGCGCTCGACAAAGCCGCTCCAGCCCACCTGGTCGTGCATCCATCGCTCCAGAAACGGCTTCGCGGTCGCCCACAGGTCGAGTTCGGGGTCGAGCTGTCGGCCCAGGCCCTCGACGTTCAACAGTGTCTTCTGAAGCAACACCAGCTGCGGCTGGATCTCGACGTTGAAACGGCGCGAGGTCTGGAACAGGCGCAGCAGCACCTGGCCCAGCGAGATGTCTTTCAACGGCCGGTCGAAGTGCGGCTCGCACACTGCGCGAACCGCACCTTCCAGCTCATCGACACGCGTGCTCGCCGGCACCCAGCCAGACTCCACATGCAGCTCGGCCACCCGCTTGTAGTCGCGGCGAAAGAAGGCGATGAAGTTCTGCGCCAGGTACTCCTTGTCGAACTCGGTGAGCGTGCCGACGATGCCGAAGTCGAGTGCGATGTAGCGCCCGAACGTGGCCGGCTCGACGCTGACCTGGATGTTGCCGGGGTGCATGTCGGCATGGAAAAATCCGTCGCGAAACACCTGGGTGAAGAAGATCGTCACGCCGTCGCGCGCCAGCTTCGGAATGTCCACGCCCGCCTCGCGCAGGCGCTGCGAATTGCTGATCGGCATGCCCTTCATGCGCTGCATCACGATGACGGTCTGGGTGCACAGGTCCCAGTGCATCTCGGGGATCATCACCAGGTTCAGGCCGGTCATGTTGCGGCGAAGTTGCGCCGCGTTCGAGGCCTCGCGAACCAGGTCGAGCTCGTCGTGCAGGTAGTTGTCGAACTCCGCCACCACTTCACGCGGCTTCAGCCGCTTGCCGTCGGTGGACAGCCGCTCGACCCAGCGCGCCAGCGTGCGCATCAGCGACAGGTCGTCGTCGATGACCGCCAGCATGCCGGGGCGCAGCACCTTGACGGCCACCTCGCGGCCGTCGTGCAGGGTCGCAAAGTGAACCTGTGCGATCGAGGCGCTGGCGATCGGTTCGGGCTCGAACGTGGCGAACACCTGCTCGATGCTCTTGCCGAAGGCCTGCTCGATCAGCTGGCGCGCCTGCGCGGCCGGAAACGGCGGCACATCGTCCTGCAGCTTGGCCAGTTCATCGGCCAGGTCGGCAGGCAGCAGGTCGCGCCGGGTCGACAGCACCTGACCGAACTTGACGAAGATCGGCCCGAGCTTTTCGAGCGCCATGCGCACCCGCACCCCGCGCGGCGCGTCGAGCCGCCGGCCCAGCGTCATGCAGCGCACCAGCAGGCGCACCCAGCGCTGGCGAAAACTCGACAACGCCAGTTCGTCCAGCCCGAAGCGCAGAACCGTGAAGACGATGAAGACGAGGCGCGCGAGGTGCCTCATCGTGCGGCGGTCCCCGCGTCGCCGGCCTGCTGGCGTACCACGCGCCCCATCACCGCGCGCAACGCGCCCGCCAGGCCGCGGCCCAGCCGCGCCGCTTCATGGGCAGCCGACTGGCCAACGATGCGGGCCAGGTCGTCCTGGACATCCCACTTCAGGTTGTCGGTGATCCAGCTCATGTCGGTGGCCAACCCAGCGTCGCCCGACACGCGAACGCGCGCAGCCTGGCCGGCCAGGCTGCGTGCCAGCTCGAGCGCGGGGTTCGAAGCCTCCACCTCGATCGTCAGATCGACAGCACTCGGTGGCTTGTCGCCGCACCACTCGAGCAGACCGGCCGGTGTGACGGCGAAGACCAGCTCGGGCAGTGCCGGGAGCAGCGCCGGCCAGCCCTGAAGGTGCAAGCGAATGCTACGACCGGCATGCGGTTTGAGGCGCTCCGTGGCCACCTCTTCGGATGCCAGAACGTGGTTCATCAACAGAGTGACGCGCCGGCCAACGGCAGGGACAAGGAGTTGCTGCAATGCGTGAACCATGCACGAATTGTAGGCATGGCCTGCGTCGCACTCCCCCTACCCACGGGTTCGGCGCGTGTGGTTTTTGAGTGAGAATCAGCCCTGAACGTCCAACCGCAACGCGTCCACGACGCCGAGCATCCGGGCCCGGCGGTCGGCGGGCAGCAGAGCTGGCAACACGCTTCGGACGCGCCTGTTGCATGCTGGCACCCAATGCGCATGGCTTGTGCCGCGCTCCACGAATTCCCGCCCGTCCGATGTTTGAAAACCGAACCTACAAGCGAACTTTCTACAGCGCACCGCAGTCGGTGACGTCGCTGGTGGCGGCCTTTCTCGAACCCGCCATCACGGTTCTGACCTTCCTCATCGCCAACTGGTATGTCGACGAGCCCGTCAACCGGCCGGAGTTGACGCTCTGCCTGCTGGTGTTTGCCTTGACGTTTCCCGGACGCAACCGTTTCCTGGACAACCTCGTCGCGGCCGGCGTCGACATCGCCACCTCGTGGGTCATGCTGGTCGCCATCCTGGTGCTCTGTGGCTACGCCACGCGCAGCGTCGGCTACTTCGAGGAACAAGCGCTGATCATCTGGTTCGCTGTGACGCCGGTGTTGCAGTGGCTCGCCGTGGTGGTCGGCCGGAAGGTCGTGCAGTGGCGTTCGGCGCGGCCCGAAGCGCGTCGATCGTGCGTGGTGGTCGGGGCCGGGCCGCTCGGCGTCAAGGTGGCGCGGGCGCTGGTGGCGGGCGGCGACCACGGCCTGGACTTCACCGGCTACTTCGACGACCGCACCGACGACCGCGTCCATGAAGCCACCACGGCACAGCGGCTCGGTGGCCTCAAGGACGTGGCGCCGTACGTCATTCAACACAGCGTGCGCGAGGTCTACATCACGCTGCCGCTCGGCTCCCAACCGCGCATCGTCGAACTGCTGGAGGAAGTGCAAGGCACCACCGCCTCGCTGTTCTTCGTGCCCGACGTGTTCGGCATCAGCATCATCCAGGGCCGCCTGCAGGACATGAACGGCGTGCCGGTGGTGGGCATCTGCGAAACCCCGTTCACCGGCACCAACGAACTCGTCAAGCGCGTCAGCGACATCGTGCTGGCCCTCGTCATCCTGGTGCTGATCTCGCCAATCCTGCTGGTCGTCGCCATCGGGGTGAAACTCAGTTCACCCGGCCCGGCGATCTTCAAGCAGCGCCGCAACGGCCTGGACGGCGACGAGATCGTGGTCTACAAGTTCCGCTCGATGACATCGCAAGACAACGGCAGCGTGGTGCGCCAGGCCACCAAGCACGACACGCGCATCACGCGCTTCGGTGCCTTCATCCGCCGCACTTCGCTGGACGAACTGCCGCAGTTCATCAACGTGCTGCAAGGCCGCATGAGCATCGTCGGCCCGCGCCCGCATGCAGTGGCCCACAACGAGCAATTCCGCCAGCTGATCAAGGCCTACATGGTTCGCCACAAGGTCAAGCCCGGCATCACCGGCTGGGCCCAGGTGAACGGGCACCGTGGTGAAACCGACACCATCGAGAAAATGCAGGCGCGCGTCGAATACGATCTGGAGTACCTGCGCAACTGGTCACTCGGGCTCGACCTGCAAATCATCATCCGCACGATTCGCCTGATGTTCTTCGATCGCAACGCATACTGAAATCAGCAGGCGGCGGAGCACCGCTCCTGACGCCGGCAAAAAACTGGAGCTCTTGCATGACATTCGCCCTCACCCCACGAATCGCCCTCAGCCGCCCACGCCTGCTCCCCCCGACCACGGCTCTGGCACCTGCACTCGCACTTGCGCTGGCGGTGATGGGCAGCCCGGGCGCATCGGCCGAGGCCAACCCGTACTACATCGGCGTCAGTCAGTCGTTCACCCGCGATTCGAATCTGTTCCGCGTGCAGGGGTCGCAAAACAGCAGCAGCGAGACGATATCCGGCACCGGCATCGTCGGCGGCCTCGACCAGCCGTTCGGCCGCCAGCGCCTGCGCGTCAACGGCACGGTGCAAAGCAACCGCTTCTCCAGCAACTCCAACCTGAACAACACCGGCTACGGCCTGAACGCGGCGCTCGACTGGTCCACGATCGAGCGGCTGTCGGGCACGGTGAGCTACTCGGTGAACCAGAACCTGGCCAACTACGGCACGCCCAACACGGCCCAGATCACCAGCCGCAACATCCAGAAAACCCAGGAGTTCTCCAGCCAGGCCGTGCTCGGCGGTGTCACGCGGCTGTCGTTCATTGGCGGGTTCTCGCACCGTTCGGTCGGCTACTCGGCCCCTGAATACGACGCTCAGCAGTTCGAGCAGAACGCGGCCAACATCGGCGTTCGCTACCGCCTCAGCGGTGCCCTCGACGTGGGCAGCGCGCTGCGCATGACACGCGGTCGCTACGCCAATTTTCGGCCCCTCGTCGGTGGCGGTTTCGAGGCCGACACACTGAAGCGCAGCGACCTCGACCTGACCGCCAACTGGACACCGTCGGGCCTTACCACGGTGGCGGGTCGCGTCAGCCTGGGTCGTCAGACCCACAGCATCACCAGCCTGCGCGATTTCTCGGGTGTCACCGGGTCGATTGCGATCAATCACAACCCGGCCGGCAAGCTGCGCTACTCGGCGCTGCTTTCACGCGACACCGGTGCCGAGAGCAGCTTCCTCACGCTGACCGACATCAGCGGTGCCCAGGTCTACGCCGTGACCGACAACAGCCGGCTGTCCACCGCCGCGCAGTTCTCGGTCGGCTACGAAGCCACCGCCAAGATCCAGCTCAACGCCACGCTGCGGGCCAGCCGACGCTCGTTGGTGGACACGTTGACGATCAGCAACGGCGGCACGTCCAGCGGCACCACCGGAACCGACACCGTCACCGGCGTCAACTTCGGTGCCAGTTATGTCCCGCTGCGCAACCTGTACCTGGCTTGCAACATCGGGCACGACAAGCGCAGCACCACGTCGGCGCTGTCCAGCTCGTACAGCTCCAACACGGCGTTCTGCTCGGCCAAGTACACGCTGCAATGACAGCACGGACGATTCTGCTGACGGGAGCCACCGGCTACATCGCCTCGCACACCTGGCTGGCGTTGCAGGCCGCCGGCTTCCACGTGGTGGGCGTCGACAACTTCTCAAACAGCTCGCCGGAGGTGCTGAACCGGCTGAAGACCCTGAGCGGCCGTGCGCCAGTGTTCGAGAAAGCCGACGTGTGCGACGCAGCCGCGATGGACGCGATTTTCTCGAACCACAGGATCGACGCTGTGGTGCACTTCGCGGCCTTCAAGGCGGTCGGTGAAAGCGCGCAAAAGGCGCTGGCCTACTACCGCAACAACCTCGGCGGGCTGCTCACGCTGTGCGAGGCGATGCAACAGCACACCTGCAAGACGATGGTGTTCAGCTCCAGCGCCACTGTCTACGGCACGCCCGAGCGGTTGCCGCTGCGCGAAGACGCGCCGCTGTCGACCACCAACCCGTACGGTGCCACCAAGCTGATGGGCGAGAACATCTTGCGCGATGTGCAAATTGCCGACCCCGCCTGGTCGATCGGCCTGCTGCGCTACTTCAACCCGGTGGGCGCGCACGAGAGCGGCCTGATCGGCGAGGACCCGCGCGGTGTCCCGAACAACCTGATGCCTTACGTTGCCCAGGTGGCGGTGGGGAAACGTCCCCGATTGCAGGTCTTCGGAGGCGACTACGACACCCTCGACGGCACCGGCGTGCGCGACTACATCCACGTGCTCGACCTGGCCGCCGGCCACGTGGCTGCACTGAGGCGGCTGTTCGACAGCCCGGCCGCCTTGCTCACCGTGAACCTGGGCACCGGGCGCGGCTACAGCGTGCTCGAAGTCGCCCGTGCCTTCGAGAACGCCAGCGGGCAGAAGGTGCCGGTCGATATCGTGGCCCGCAGGCCTGGTGATGTCGCCAGTTGCTACGCCGACCCAAGCCTCGCCCGCGAATTGCTCGGCTGGTCCGCCGAGCGCAGCCTGGACGCGATGTGCGCGGACAGCTGGCGCTGGCAGAGCATGAATCCGGACGGGTATTGAGCGCCCCCGAGGGGATGCCGGAAAGTGGCAGAGCCACATTTCCTTGAGATTCAGGTCGAGACACCGCTGTGGAATGCGGCCGCTGCGGCTGCGTCTACAAGTACCGGTCAGCCACTTTCGACCAACGCCCCACCCATTCCTTGACGAGCAGCGGCAGGCCCACACCTGCCAGCGTGAGCAGCGGGAAGAACAGCAGAAAATTGACGCCGTGCCACGGCATCAGCTTGAGCAACAGCGCTTTGGCGAGGCCGATGGCGATGGTGTTCATCAGGTAGATCGACATGCTTCGCTGGCCCAGCCAGGCCCAGAACGCGGTGAAGGCCTCGCCGCCCTTTTGGGTCAGCGCCAGGGTCGCCGGCACCGACACCGCGCCGAGCAGCCACTTCGGCACCGACCACGGAATGGCGACGGCCAGCAGCGCGACGAACAACAGCCACGCCAGCACCGCCCAAAGCATCGGCAGCGTCCTCCAGCGCCCGCGGTGCACCCACAGGATCATCCCGGCAGCATAGAACGGAAGGTACTCGACCACCCGGTTCAGCATGAACAGCGACGGCCATTCGAAGGCCCGGGCTGCGACACCCAGCAGCAGCAGCAGCACCGGTCGCCGCCCGATCAGGTGGAACAGCGCGGGCACCAGCGCAAAGTAGATCGCCAGCACATAGATGAACCACAGGAATCCCGATGCGCTGGTGCCGGGTTCGAGCAGCAGGCGGATCACATCGTCCGGCGTGCCGAGCGGCACGTTGTCCACGTGCATGAAGCGCGACGCCACCAGCTTGCCCGCCAGGATCAGCAGGCCGAACAGGAAGTACGGCACGATCAGCCGCTCGGCCTTTTTCCACGAGTAGGCCAACACCTCACGCCAGCTTGCAAAGGTCGGCAGCGACAGCGCGAAGGAGATGCCCGTCAGCGTCATGAACAAGGGCATGTGGAAGCGATAGATCAGCTCCTTGAGCACCTCGTACCACTCGTTGCCGCGCGGAAAGTCTCTTGCCACCACGTGGCCCAGCACCACCAGGAAGATGGCAATGCCGCGCGCCGCGTCGATGTCGAACAGGCGGGGCGTCGCGCTGCGCGCAGGGAGGGTCAGCAGCAACGCGCGCCTGACCGCGCCGGTCACGGCGGCAGGCCCCGTCAGCGATGCGGGCGACTGGATCAATCGATCACCCACCGCAAGCCCACGCCTGTCAGCCGATCAAAGGCGCCAGGTGCGAACGCCCCTGCTGGCCAGCACGGCCGGGTCGTAGGTGCTCTTCACATCGGTGAACACGCCGCCGGGCACCAGCTTGTCGAGCAGCCGGTCCAGGCCCTTGCTCGCGTATTCCTGGTGCGACACCGCGGCCACGATGGCGTGCGCCTTCGGCAGCGCGTCCCACTCGGTCAGGCTCACGCCGTACTCGTGCTCTGCTTCGCTGGACGACGCCAGCGGATCGTGGATGTGCACCTTCATGCCGTAGGTTTTCAGCTCGCGGATCACGTCGATGACCTTGCTGTTGCGCAGGTCGGGGCAGTTTTCCTTGAAGGTCAGGCCGAGCACGATCACGTCGGCACCCTTGACCGGCAGGTCGGATGAAATGAGTTCTTTCACCGTCTGCTCGGCCACGTACTTGCCCATGCTGTCGTTGATGCGACGGCCCGCCAGGATCACCTGCGGGTGGTAGCCCAGCATGTCGGCCTTGTGGGTCAGGTAGTACGGATCGACGCCGATGCAGTGGCCGCCCACCAGGCCCGGGCGGAACGGCAGGAAGTTCCACTTGGTGCCGGCGGCCTTCAGCACTTCGAGCGTGTCGATGCCGATGCGGTGGAAGATCATCGACAGCTCGTTCATCAGCGCGATGTTCAGGTCACGCTGGGTGTTCTCGATCACCTTGGCGGCCTCGGCCACCTTGATGCAACTGGCCGGGTACACGCCGGCCGTGATGACCGAGGCATAGACCCGCGTGACTTCGGCCAGCGTCTCGGGCGTGTCGCCCGACACCACCTTGACGATCTTGGTGACGGTGCGTTCCTTGTCGCCCGGGTTGATGCGCTCGGGGCTGTAGCCGACGAAGAAATCCTTCTTCCAGGTCAGGCCCGACATGCGCTCCAGGATCGGCACGCAAATCTCTTCGGTGGCACCCGTATAGACGGTCGACTCGTACACCACGATGGCACCCGGCTTCAGATGCCGGCCGATGCTCTCGGAGCTTTTGACCAACGGCGTGAAGTCGGGCTGGTGCGCCTGGTCCACCGGCGTGGGCACGGCCACCACGATGAAGTCGGCCTGGCCCAGCAGGCTGGCATCGGTGGAACAGGTGAGCTGTGTGGCGGCCTTCAAATCTTCGGTCGAAACTTCACCGGTCGGATCCACATGGCGGCCGTACGCGGCCACCTTCTCTGCCGACAGGTCGAAGCCGATCGTCTTGTACTTCTTGCCGAACTCGACCGCCAGCGGCAGCCCCACGTAGCCCAAGCCCACCACCGCAATCGTCGTCATCTCGTCAACCCTCAATTGAAATTCTTGAATCCGCAACGCGGTTTTCAGCGGCGCAGCCACTCGCGCGCCAGCATGCCGAAGAACGCCATGTCTTCGATGAAATAGCGGCGAAACATGCGCCTGGGCTCTTGCAGGAAACGATAGAACCACTCGAAGCCGATGCGCTGCATCCACGCCGGCGCCCGCTTCACCTTGCCCGCCGCCACGTCGAAGGTGCCGCCCACCCCCATCGCAAAAGGCACCTTCATCTGCGCTTGATAGCGGCCCAGGAACTGCTCTTTCTTCGGTGAACTTATCGCCACGAAAAGGATGTCGGCGCGGGCTTCCTGAATCTGCGCCACCACACCCGCTTCTTCATCAGGCTTCCAGTAGCCGTTGCGATGCCCGGCAATCGTCAGGCCCGGGTATTTGGCGACGTACTGCGTCTTCACCTGCGACACGATCTCTTCGCGCGCACCCAGCAAAAACACGCGCCAGCCTTTTTGGGCCGATCGCTTCATCAGCGACTCGAACAGGTCCACGCCCGCCACGCGCTCCTTCAGCGGCTTGCCCAGCAGGCGTGAGGCCCACACCACCGGCATGCCATCGGCATTGATGAGTGCGCATTCGTTGATGATGCGGCGCAACTCGGCGTCGCCGCGCGCCTTCACCAGTTTGTCGACGTTCACGACCACATGCTGGTGCGGCAGGCCGGAGTCGATGAAGCCTTCGACCCTGCCCAGCGTTTCTTCCATCGTCAGGTTGTCGACCAGGCAACCCATCATTTCGATGCGCGGGGCTGTCGGTCCGGCCGTCATGTCAGCTCCCGCGCCAGGATGTCGACGATGCGCTGCGCGGCATGGCCATCCCACAGCGCCGGACGGCGGCCCCGTTTGCTGCGTCCGGCAATCGCCTCGCGGGCCAGCGCGATCACACGCTCGGGGTCGGTGCCGGCGAGCACGTTGGTGCCTTCGTCCACCGTCACCGGGCGCTCGGTGTTTTCGCGAATGGTCACGCAGGGCACGCCCAGTGCGGTGGTTTCTTCCTGCATGCCGCCGCTGTCGGTCAGCACCACCACTGCGTCTTTCCACAGATTCAGGAACGACATGTAGGCCTGCGGACCCATCAGCTCGATGTTCGGCCCCAGATCGATGCCGAAACGCTCGATGTTGCCGCGCGTGCGCGGGTGCACCGGAAACACCAGCGGCAGGTCTTCGGCGATGGCGGTCAGCGCTGCGGCCACGCGCTTCAGGGCCACCGCGTCGTCCACGTTCGACGGGCGGTGCAGCGTCACCACACCGTAGCGCGCATGGCGGCGCTTGAAGTCCGCGGTCTCGAAGCCGCTGGTGTCCATGTCGCGCAACTTGTCGGCCTGGAACAGCACGTTGTCCACCATCACGTGGCCCACGTCGAACACCTTGTCCATCGGCTTGCCTTCGCGCCGCAGGTGCGCCAGGCCGCTGGGCTCGGTGACGAAAAACCAGTCGGAGATGGCGTCGGTGACGTGGCGGTTGATCTCCTCGGGCATGCTGATGTCGCCGCTGCGCTCCCCCGCTGGCTAGTGGGCCACCGGGATGCTGAACTTCTTGGCCACGATCGAGCAGGCCAGCGTGGAATTCACATCGCCGACCACCAGCACCGCATCGGGCCGCTGCTCTTTGCACAGCGCCTCGAAGGCCAGCATGATCTTGCCGGTTTGCTCGGCATGAGAGCCGCCGCCAGCCCCCAGGCGAACGTCCGGCGGCGGGATGCCCAGCTCGTCGAAGAACACATCGTTCATGTCGCGGTCGTAGTGCTGGCCCGTGTGAACGATCTTCCAGTCGAGCCGGCCGTCGGCGCGCAGCGCACGCACGATGGGCGCGATCTTCATGAAGTTCGGCCGGGCCCCGGCGACGAGATAGATGCAGGGTTTGCTCATGGCTCAGACGCGATAGTAGTGGCGGTACCAATCCACGAAGCGGCCCACGCCCTCGCGTATCGGCGTGCCTGGCTTGAAGCCGGTCCAGGCCGTCAGTTCGCTCACGTCGGCGTAGGTCGCGGGCACGTCGCCGGGCTGCAGCGGCATCATGTTCTTGATGGCCTGCGTGCCGAGCGCCTGCTCGATGGCTTCGATGAAAGCCATCAGCTCCACCGGCCCCTGGTTGCCAATGTTGAACAGCTTGAACGGCACGTTGGACGACGCCGGGTCGGGCGCAGCCGGGTCGTAGTTGGCTGCGGGCTCGGCCGCCCGGTCCAGCACGCGGATGACGCCTTCCACGATGTCGTCCACATACGTGAAGTCACGCTGCATGCGGCCGTGGTTGAACACGTCGATCGGCCGTCCTTCGAGAATGGCCTTGGTGAACAGGAACAGCGCCATGTCGGGCCGGCCCCAAGGCCCGTATACCGTGAAAAAACGCAAGCCGGTGGTGGGCAGACCGTACAGATGGCTGTAGGTGTGGGCCATCAGCTCGTTCGCCTTCTTGGTGGCGGCGTACAGGCTCACCGGGTGATCCACCCCCTGGTGTTCCGAGAACGGCATGTTGGTGTTGCCGCCGTACACGCTTGAGCTGCTGGCGTACACGAGGTGCTTCACGTGGGTGTGCCGGCAGCCTTCGAGCACATTCATGAAGCCCACCACATTCGCCTCGATGTAGGCGTGCGGGTTGATGAGCGAGTAGCGCACGCCGGCCTGTGCCGCCAGGTTGACCACCGCATCGAACTGCCCGTGCTCGAACAGAGCGGGCATCGCGTCGCGATCGGCAATGTCGAGTTTCTCGAACGTGAAAGCGGGATGGTCGGTCAGCCTGGCGAGGCGGTCGCGCTTGATTTGCGGGTCGTAGTAGTCGTTCAGGTTGTCGACCCCGGTCACCACGTCTGCACGTTCCAGCAGACGTGCGCACAAATGCATTCCGATAAAACCGGCACCCCCCGTGACGAGCACTTTCAAAGCGTGAACTCCTGCATTTTTGAGTCATGTATTGTGCCCAAGCGTTTCTGCAACAGGCATGGCATGTCATCGGCAAGAACTCACGCTTTTTGCAGGCAGCGACGCATCGATTGACCGCCTCCCCCTTGTTCGAGGGGTCGCTGCACAAGCCGGCCAGCGCTGCACGCTTCGCATGGCCACACCCTCGCCACACAGACGCGGTTACAGCGTTCGACTCGGGTGTAACCCGCGCCTTCGGTTTTTGTCGCACCCGACTTTTTGAGTCGTCGGCAAGTGTCAGGCCTGTAACAAAGCATTGAGCAGCGCGCTGAAAAACGCGCCGGACGACACCCTTTTCCGACGCTGGGCGAATGCTGGCCGCTGGTACGCAACGTGCGCTTGAGACGTGGCATGCACCGACACCACCGTCACAGTTACACACAAGACACCTGTCCGAGGAGCAGGTCCGTTCCGCTGATGTGTCACTGCCGTCCCGCAACCGCAGTCGGTTTCAACCGCGTCTTCAATCGTTCGTTTCCCGTGTCAGTGAAGCGTGTCGTTACACGCGCACCCTGCGCCTTACATCTGGGCCGTTCATTCCCCGGCTCGCCAGCCGAAACAAGCGCCATCGGTCCGTTTTCAAGCGCTCAGACACCACGTCTGACAACACAGGGCCGCAGTGCCCAGCCGAAGCCCACGCATCGCGTCATACCGACCCTGTCGGTTCGCTCGCTGGCCGCACTGCATTCATCCGAATGCGACAGCTCCTTGTTCAGGGCTGGTCGAACGAAATCCTTTCCTTGCCGAATTTCATGAGAGATACCATGTCGAAGTCGCTTGAACACACCCCGCATATGTTGTCTTCGCTGGTTTGCGCCACTGCGCTTCTGTCCGCTTGCGGTGGCGGGTCCACCCCCACCGACTTTGCCAGCAGCCTGGCAGCCGCACCCAGCGTCGCCATGGCAGCTGCAGACACGTCGACCGGCACCAGCAACCCCGTGTCGTCCGGCTCACCCGCAGACCTGACATCCATGCCTGCGGCCACCCCGGCACTTCGCGACGACAGGCCGGCCGAGGTCGAAGGCATGGAGGCCAGTCAGTCATTGCCCAATGTGACCAGCGAGACGGCAGCCGGAGCCTCGGCACACATGCCGGTGGCCTTGCCCCCCGTCGCAAATGAGCCCAATGCCACCGCGGCATCCCTCTCGTCGTCACCTGTGGATGGCCCGCCACCTCCACCTCCACCGCCTCCACCGCCTCCGCCACCTCCGCCGCCGCCTCCGCCACCTCCGCCGCCGCCTCCGCCACCACCGCCCCCACCACCACCGGGCAGCTATCGAATCCTTCCGGGTTCCGGACTGGCAGGCGTCAGCGCAGAAAACTGCGCGCCAAAGCTCGCCAACGATTTCATCGATGCCACCTTGTGGCACTTACGCAGACTGCAACCGCGCGACTGCGATCTGGTCAAGACCAATCCCCCTGCCTTCACCTGGACGCAGCCCAAAGATCGCGATGCCGAGACCCCGTGGAAGCTGGTGCTGCGCAAGGCCGGAGGCAGTGTCGTTGCGACGCAAGCCGCGGACGAGCCGCGCCTGGCATTGGCCGGCGGTGCACTCGCCGCGGGCGATTACGAATGGACCGTGTCCTATGTCAGCAAGGGCAAGGCGACGAAGACCAGCGAGGTTCGCCGCTTCACGATCCAGGCCGACGCACAGCGTCTGGCGCTGCCCACCGGTGACGCCTTGGCGGCCACGGTGAGCCGCAAGTCCCATCCGCGTGTGTTGCCGGCCGGGGCGAGTTTTGCCGCGATCGCTGCGACGGCCAGCACGGGTGAGTACA
>JANNEI010000585.1:0-1869 GCA_031378565.1 Burkholderiales bacterium | reverse complement strand
CGGCCAGCGGGATTTCGCGGGTATCGACCACCCGGCCAGCGCCACCGAGCGCCACGGCACGCAGATGGCCGGCGTGATCGCGGCCGGCGCAAACAACGGCGTCGGCATCGTCGGCATGGCACCGCAGGCGCAGTTGCTGGCTTACCGCGCCTGCTGGGCTGCGGGCGAACCGGCAGGCGCGGCGCGCTGCAATTCGTTCACGCTCGCGAAGGCGCTGGTCGCGGCCATCACGGCCGATGCCGATGTCATCAACCTGAGCCTGGGCGGCCCGGCCGACCCGCTGCTGCAACGGCTGGCCGAACACGCGATGAAGCGCGGCGCCATCGTCGTGGGGGCGGTGCCGCCGAGCGGCAGCCTGGACGGCTTTCCCATCGGCGTGCCCGGCGTGCTGGCGGTCGACGGGGCCGAGCAACGCGCACCGCGCGTCGGCGTGCTGGCGGCACCCGGGCGCGACGTGCTGACCCTGGTGCCGGGCGGACACTACGACTTCGCCTCCGGCAGTTCACTGGCCGCGGCGCATGTCAGCGGTGCGATCGCGCTGCTGCGCGAACTGGACCCCGGCCTGCGTGCCGACACGGTCCGCGCGTGGCTGCAACGCGCAGCAGCCATCGACGGAATGCCCATGGATGTGTGTGCCGCGGTGCGCCGCCTGCGCGCCGCTGCGCGCTGCGGCCACAACGCCGTCACGCGGCGCAGCATCGAGACACCGCGCGAAGCCGATTTGCCGCGCCACACAACCGCCAACCCGGGGCACGGCACTCACCTGCAGCCGTCGCCAGTTTCGGTGCCGGTCAACCTGCAGGAGAGCCCGAAATGAAACTGACACCGACAGCCTCACCGACCCCGGCCGCACCCCTGGCCGCAAGCCGATGGTTGTGCGCAGCCGCCTTGATCGCGAGCCCGCACCTGGCCCTAGCCGCTGGCATCGTCGATGCCAGCGGCGACTTTCTGCCCAGCTTCGCGGGCCTCGCCACCAGCACTGACCTCGACGTGCTGAGCGCGTCCGTCACCTACAACACCGTCAGCAACACCTTCATCCTGAGCAGCACCATGTCCGGCCCCATCGGCACCACGCCGAAAGGCTTTTATGTGTGGGGCGTGAACCGCGGTGCGGGCACCGCAGGCTTCGCAGCCAACGGCATCACCGGCGTGCTGTTCGACCGCGTCGTGCTGCTGCGCCCGGACGGCAGCGGTGCCATCGGCGGCGGTGCCGCCCTGCCACCCGGCTCGGTGACGATTTCGGGCAACACGATCACCGGCACGCTCAGCGGCGCGCTGTTGCCGAGCACCGGCTTCGCGCTGACCGACTACACCTGGAACCTGTGGCCGCGCGATGGTGCGTTCACCGGCTTCGCGGCGATCTCCGACTTCGCCCCCGACAACAGCAACTTCCCCACGGCCGCGGTGCCCGAGCCGGCCACGCTGGCCTTGATGCTGGCCGGCCTGGGCGCGTTGGCCTGGCGCGTCCGCGCGTCGAAGGCGGACTGATCCCCTGCGCTGCGGCCGAAATCGAGACGACGAGATCGCCAAGGGATGGGCGGGCTGAGCCGCAGCGGCTGGCACTTCCGCCTGCGTGAATCGCAAGAACTGGGGAGCCCAACGCTGGCACGACTGGAAGGTGTTCGCCGATGCCTGACACCGCTGCTGCCCAGGCGGCCAGCCCCCCTCGATCTGGTGTGGTCAAGCTGTCGTGTCCCCCTCACTGCGGTGGTGCGCCTGCGTTCAACCGGGGTGAGGATGGGCACACCACTTCAGGAGTTCCGCATGTTCATCGAACACCAGAACACGGCACCGGTTCCTCGCCACCGCATCGACACGAACGACTCCGCATCGCCGGTGCCGATTCCTGCCGGTCACGTCGGCGAATTC
>JANNEI010000507.1:0-2625 GCA_031378565.1 Burkholderiales bacterium | reverse complement strand
GCTGAGCGACTGGCTTTCGTCCAGGCGCTGCCCCGGCAGGCCGTCGTCGGCATGCCAGTTGGCGATGCGCGACTCGACCGCGAAGTGCGACACCGGCACAACGGCGGACGGCTCGTCCAGGCTGCCCACCGACAGGTCCATGCGTTCGGAGCCGAGGTACTCGAAGCTCAACGGTGTGCCGCAGTGATTGCAGAAGCCGCGCAGGGCGAATCTGGAGGACGCGTAGAACGTCGGCGCACGGGTCCACTCGACCTCGCTCTTGCGCAGGTTCAGGAACGCCACGCGGGTGTTGCCGAAGGCGAGCTGGCACATCCGGCAATGGCAGTAGTAGCCTTCGCGGTGGTCGGGACGCGCGGTGTAGCGGATGGCACCGCAGAGGCAGCCGCCGGTCAGGGCGGGAAGGGACACTGGGACAGTCGCATCGGCCATGGTGAACTTTCGTCAGTGGTTCCAGTGCAGGAGCAGGTTGATGGCCTGGGTCATCGTTCGCGGTGTCAGGGTGCGACGGTGTAATTCAAAGTCAGCCGCCCGCCATCCACATAGACGATCTCGCCCGTCATGTAGCTCGATGCGCTGCTGACCAGGAACGCCACCACGTCGGCGATCTCCGAGGGCTCGCCGAGCCGCTTCATCGGGGTGCGGCTCATGATGCGGGCGCGCGCCTCGTCGCTGCCCAGCACCGCGTTCTTCGCGAGTTCGGTGGCGATGGTGCCGGGCGCCACCGCGTTGACGCGGATGCCGTGGTCGACCAGCGCGAGGCCCATCACGCGGGTGAGTTGGTTGACGCCGCCTTTGCTGACGTTGTAGCTGGCGATGCTGGGAATCGCCAGCACGCTGTTGACCGAACTCATGTTGACGATGCTGCCGCCGCCCGTGGTCGCCATCTGGCGCGCCACCGCCTGGCCGACCAGGAAGGCACCCTTCAGGTTGACGGCGATCACCGCGTCCCAGTCGGCTTCGGTGATGTCCAGGAAGTCGGCGGCCTTGAAGATGCCGGCGTTGTTGACCAGCGCGTCGATGCGGCCGAAGGCGGCCAGCGTCGCGTCCACGGCAGTGTCCACTTCGGTTTTCAGCGCCACGTTGCAGTGCAGGTAGACGGCGCGCACGCCGCGTTCCGTCAGGCTGTCGGCCAATGCCTGGCCGCGTGCATCGTCCACGTCCCACAGGGCCACCGCCGCACCGTCACGCGACAGCCGCTCGGCGCAGGCGGCACCGATGCCTTGCGCGGCGCCGGTGATCACCGCCACCTGGCCATGCAGGTTGAAGTCGACGGGCTTGGAAGTGGCTTGGCTCATGCGGTTCCCGATGGAAGAAGTCTCTTTCCAGTGTATCGACGTGGCACGCCAGCGAAAACAGCGGAAACTCTGCGACTGGATCGACGTCAGAAACTTTCGACACGACTTTTGCGCTGCGGAAAAGGCACATCATGAAAGCCAGACACCTCAACACGTCGGTGCCGTGCAGCCTGGTGCTTGCCGGCTGTTTGCTGGCCGGATGCACGTCCATCAGCCCGCAGTCGCTGGCCCCCGGAAGCTCGGTCGCCGACGCCCAGAGAGCGCTCGGCACACCGACCGGACGCTACGTGTTGCCCGACGCCGGCACGCGGCTCGAATACGCACGCGGGCCGTACGGCAAGCACACCTGGATGCTGGACTTCGATTCGCGCGGCGGATTGGTGCAGGCCAACCAGGTGCTCACCGAAGCGCGCTTCAACCGTGTTCTGAAGGGGATGACCCGAGACGAGGTGCTGCTGGCGATTGGGCGGCCCTCCGAGCAGTCGCGGCTCGGGTTCCAGCGCCAGACCGTTTTGTCGTACCGCTACGAAACCCCGTTCTGCCAGTGGTTCCAGGTCGGCATCGACGAGCGTGGCAGCGTGGCCGACACCGGCTATTACCCCGACCCGCAATGCGACCACCTCGACCCGGGCGTGTGAACCCTCAAGCCGCCAGCAACTGCCGCAACACGAACGGCAAGATGCCGCCGTGCTGGTAGTAGTCGACCTCGATCGGCGTGTCGATTCGCAGCAGCAGCGGCACCGTTTTCTTCTTGCCGTCGGCCGCTGTGATCACCAGCGTCGCGTCTTGTTGCGGCTTGATCTCGGCCCCCAGCAGCACATCGAAGCTCTCGTCGCCGCGGATCCCCAGCGACTCCCAGCTGTCGCCGTCCTTGAACTGCAGCGGCAACACGCCCATGCCGACCAGGTTGCTGCGGTGGATGCGCTCGAAGCTGCGCGCGATCACCGCCTTCACACCCAGCAACTGCGTGCCCTTGGCGGCCCAGTCGCGGCTGGAACCGGTGCCGTATTCCTCGCCGCCGAAAATCACCGTCGGCGTGCCGGCGGCGATGTACTTCATCGCGGCGTCGAAGATGAACATCTTCTCGCCCTGGTGCTGCGAGCCGGCGTGCTGGTACAGCGTGAGCCCGCCTTCTTCGCGGCTGCCGCCGGGCAGGGCGGGCAGCATCAGGTTCTTGATGCGCACGTTGGCAAACGTGCCGCGCAGCATCACGTCGTGGTTGCCGCGCCGCGCGCCGTAGGAGTTGAAGTCGGCCTTCAATACCTGGTGCTCTTTCAGCCAGGCCCCGGCGGGTGAGGCTTCCTTGATGGCACCGGCCGGCGAGATGTGG
>JANNEI010000489.1:0-2095 GCA_031378565.1 Burkholderiales bacterium | reverse complement strand
ACAGTATCCACCTTGCATGACGCGACCGTGACAAACGTCACAACCGACCGTCACGACCCAAACAAGCGAAGCTCCCGTCAAGCAACCACCGTGGCCGGTTCCCCGGCCGCTGGGTTGGCACCCCCACGTGGGGCCGAGCCCGCACCCAGAGCGCGCCTGCGTGATGGCGGGTGGCTGGCGAGGGCCATTGGGCTTGCGAGCCCAATGGCAGGGAGCGAGAGCTCCAATGGCAGGGAGCGACAGCGAACGTGGGAGCGCTGTTCCGGCGATAGCGACCGTGGGGGGGCGCTATGCCGGCGACAGCGGCCGCAGAAACTCAGGCCACCGTGAGGGTCACGTCGATGTTGCCGCGGGTTGCGTTCGAGTAGGGGCAGACGCCGTGTGCGGCTTCCACCAGCTTCTCTGCCGCGGTGCGCTCCATGCCGGGAATGCTGACCTTCATCGCAACCTTGATGCCGAAGCCGGCCGGGATCGGGCCGATGCCGACGTCGGCGGCGATCGACGTGTCGGCGGGCAGGCTGATCTTTTGCATCATCGCAACGTGCTTCATGGCGCCCAGAAAGCACGCCGAGTAGCCGGCTGCGAACAGCTGTTCCGGGTTGGTTCCGGCAGCGCCGTCGCCGCCCAGTTCCTTCGGCGTGGTCAGTGTCACGTTCAGCGCGCCGTCCGGCGACTTCGAGGTGCCCGCGCGGCCGCCGGTGGAGGTGGCGTGGGCGGTGTACAGAATCTTTTCGGGTGACGACATGGTGAGGTCCTTTTCAGGTGGGTGGGGAAAGCGAACAGGAAATCGGTGGGCGTCAATGCGCCAGCTTCGACGCGCCGGCCACGCCGGCTTGCAGGTGGCTGCGCAGTTGCTGCAGCCGCTGGGTCAGTTCGGTCAGTTCTTCGGCATCACAGCCGGTGGCTTGCGCCAGATGCGGGGGCACCGACTGCGCTTGCTTGCGCAGGGCCAGGGCGGCGGGCGTGATGTTGACAATCACGCGGCGTTCGTCGTCGGTGGCCCGCATGCGGGTCAACCAGCCGGCAACCTCCATCCGCTTGAGCAGCGGCGTCAGCGTGCCCGAGTCGAGGAACAGCCGTTCACCCAGTTCAGTCACCGACAGTGCATCGTTTTCCCACAGCACCAGCAAGGCCAGGTACTGCGGGTAGGTCAGACCCAGCGGCTCCAGCAGCGGCTTGTAGAGCTTGGTCATCGCCAGCGACGTGGAGTACAGGGCGAAGCAGAGCTGGCTGTCGAGTTGCAGCCAGCCGTTGCGTTTGCGCGCTGTCGGGGCGGTGTTGCTGTTGCTGTCGCGCGGTGTTGCCATGGCCTGATCTTATTGAATTGCGAACATGTCAATTGTGTGCAATTGATTTTCCCGGCCGCGGGGAGGGTCATGCAGCGTTCGCGCCCTCCCGCGCAACACGGGACGGGCAAGCCGTGTCACCCGACCTCGGTCATCTCGTCGATCTGCGTGCTCAGTTCCAACCAGCGTGCTTCGAGCTTTTCGATCTCGTTGCCGACGAACTTCAGGCGCTTGCTGCCTTCGGCCAGCTCAGCGCGCGAATGGCTGGTGTCGGCCAGGCGGACTTGCAGCGCGTCGCGCTCCGCCAGCAACACGCCCAGCCGGTGGTCGATGCCGACGATTTCCTTGCGCAGCGGTTTGGTCGGGTCGCCGCTGGCTTGGCCGGGCGCATGCCGGTCTGCGCCGGGCTTAGACCTGGTCTGCGAACCCGTCTTGGGTGACGCCGCCGCCTTGCCGCCGCCGCGCTGCGCCTTGGCGGCTTCGCGTGATTGCTCCAGCAGCCATTTCTGGTAGTCGTCCAGGTCGCCGTCGAAAGGCTGCACCGCACCCGCAGTCACCAGCCAGAACTCGTCGCACACCTCGCGCAGCAAAGCTCGGTCGTGGCTGACCAGCATCACGGTGCCTTCGAACTCGTTCAGTGCCATCGACAGCGCTTCGCGCGTGGTCAGGTCGAGGTGGTTGGTCGGCTCGTCGAGCAGCAGCAGGTTGGGGCGCTGCCACACCAGCATCGCCAGCACCAGGCGCGCCTTCTCGCCGCCGCTGAGCGAGCCCACCGCCTGCGTGACCATCTCGCCGACGAAGCGGAACGA
>JANNEI010000032.1:0-10385 GCA_031378565.1 Burkholderiales bacterium | reverse complement strand
CCCGCGCCCGACAATCCCGGCACCCGCGGCATCGGCTTCGGGCTGACGTTCGCGCTGGTCGCCAATGCGCAGCCGGCAAGCGACAGCGTCGCGCTGCAATGCCACGGCGAGCCTGCGCCGCTCGACCGTCCGCACGCCGATTCATGCAACCCGTACCAGGGCGACACCTCGTGCCGCACCGTGTTGCCGGTGCTGTGTTTTCGGCCCTCGGGTTCCGGCGAGCTGATGGCCACCGAACGGGTGATGGGTGCGGTGCTGCAGTCGCAAGCGGTGGCCTCGGCCCGCTGCGAGGCGGAGTTCGGCGCGGGCTGGCGCATGGCGGAGTTTCACGACGGCGGTGGCTGGCAGCTTCAGGGCCGGCGCGGGGCCGGCTTTCGGCCCAACACCCGCTACTGGGTGCACATCAACGACCAGCCCGGCAACTGCTGGGACAGCCCGCCGTAGTCGGTGACCAGTGCCCCAGTGCGCAGTGCGCTGTGCGCTGTGCGCAATACCACGCGGGTGCTTGCGCACATACTCGCCCTGCAGTTGCATCCCACCCGACACAGGAGACTCCCATGCGTCAATTGACGACCGCCGCGGCCGTGCTCTGCCTTGCGTTCAGCGCGCTGATCGCGCCGCTGCAAGCCCAGGTTCGCGATCTGCCCAGCGCCAGGCCCGAGTCGGTGGGCATGTCGTCCGAACGGCTGGCGCGCATTGTCACCACGCTGCAGGCCGATGTGGACAGCAAGAAGATTCCAGGCGCGGTGCTGCTGGTGGTGCGCGACGGCAAGGTGGTGGTGCACGAGGCCATTGGCAAGATCGACCCCGCGGGCAGCGCACCGATGACGAAGGACGCGATCTTCCGGATCTATTCGATGAGCAAGCCCGTCACCACGGTGGCCGCGATGATGCTGGTCGAACAAGGCCGGCTCAAGCTTGACGACCCGGTATCCAAGTACATCCCGTCGTTCGCCAAAATGCAGGTCGGTGTCGAAAAGCCTGACGCCGCCGGCGGCAAGCCGACGCTCGAACTGGTGCCGGCGCGCCGGCTGATCACGGTGCAGGACCTGATGCGCCACACCTCGGGGCTGACCTACGGTTTCTTCGGCAGCTCGCTGGTCAAGACGGCCTACACCGACGCCAGGCTGCTGGCCGACGACGTGTCGAACGAGGTGTTTGCCGACCGCGTTGCCAAGTTGCCGCTGGCCTTCCAGCCAGGCTCGACCTGGGACTACAGCCACTCCACCGACATCCTGGGCCGGGTGGTCGAGGTGGTGTCGGGCAAGTCGCTGTATCAGTTCGAGAAGCAGATGCTGCTCGATCCGTTGGGCCTGCCCGACACCGCCTTCAACGCCGCCGACCCGGCCAAGCACAAGCGCGTCGTCGAGCCATTTGCCGACGACCGCAACTTCGGCCTGAACGCCGATTTCTTCGATCCGCGGGTGGCCGGCCAATGGGAATCGGGCGGCGGCGGCATGGTGTCCACCGCGATGGAATACGCGCGCTTCGCGCAGATGCTGCTCAACGGCGGCACGCTCGAAGGCAAGCGCTACCTGAGCCCGAAGACGCTGGGCTACATGACCTCCGACCACCTCGGCACCGCCATCGCGACCACGCCGCTGTACCTGCCGGGCCCGGGGCATGGCTTCGGGCTGGGCTTCGCGGTGCGCAAGACCAGCGGCGAAGCGGCGTATCCCGCAGAGGCCGGCACCTACTACTGGGGCGGCGCTGGCGGCACGTACTTCTGGGTCGATCCGAAGACACGGTTGATCACGGTGCTGATGATGCAGTCGCCCAGGCAGCGCGTGTACTACCGAACGCTGATGCACGACATGGTGTACGCGGCGGTGATGGAGTAAAGGCGTTTCGCGGTGTCCATCGTTCTGGTTCGACACGGTGAAACACCGCTCAACGTCGCGCGTGTGCTGCAGCCGGCGGACACGCCGCTGAGTGCGCAGGGCGTGGTGCAGGTGCAGGCCGTGGCGCGCCGGCTGGCCGGGACGGGCCTGGCCGGCATCGTCAGCAGCGGCTTGCCGCGCGCCTGGCTGACGGCCCAGGCGATCGGTGCGGCCTGCGGCCTGAGCGTTGGCTGCAACTCAAACCTGCAAGAGCGCAACTTCGGCGACCTGCGCGGCCGGCCTTACGACAACCTCGGTTTCGACCCGCTGACGATGGCTGAGGCACCACCCGGCGGCGAATCGGTGGCGGATTTTCGGCAGCGCGTTGCGCAGGCGTTTGCGGAGGTCGTGCGCTTGCGCGCCACGCTGGGCGGCCCGCTGGCCGTGGTCACGCACGGCCTGGTGATTCGGGCGCTGCTTGAAGGACACGTGGCGTGGCCCGCCGGTCGCGGCCTGCCTGCGCACCTGGCCAACACCGCCGTCAGCATCGTCGCGGCGCAGTCACCGCATGCGCTGCAACTGCTGGCCTGCACGCGCCACCTCGACGCTTCGAACCAGGACGATGCGCACAGCCTGTCGGGTGGCTGAGGTCAAACCAGCCGCCGGATCAGGCCCATCGCTGCGGCGGGCGCTTTTTCTTTCGCGCCGCTGATGAAGAACATGAACACGTCGCGCGGCTGGCTGGCGGGCGCTGCGGGCTCGACCTTCGGCACATCGGCGGGCTCGCCGCCCGCGCACCACGCGTGGGCGCAGGCGGCCAACTGGTCGAGCGCCTGTGGCGTGCAGCCCTCGGGCAGGCCGGCGTCGGTTCGCATCATCCGCGTGTAGACGAAGTCGGCGGTGAGGTCGGCCATCGCGGGGTAGTCTTCGGAGTCGGTGAAGACGCTGGCAGCGCCGTGCTTGCGCGCCAGCGCCAGATACTCGGGCGTCTTGAAACTCTCGTGCCGCACGTCGAGCGCATGGCGCAGCGGCAACCCGTCGACCTGCGGCGGCAGCAGGCTCAGGAAGGCCTCGAAATCGACCGGGTCGAAACGCTTGCTGGGCGCGAACTGCCACACGATGGGGCCGAGCTTGCGGCCCAGCTCGGTGATGCCGCTGCGCACGAACCGGTTGATCGACTCGCCCGCCTCGGCCAGCACGCGGCGGTTCGTCGCGTAGCGCGAGGCCTTGAGCGAGAACACGAAATCGTCGGGTGTGTCGGCGCGCCATTTTGCAAAGGTGGCCGGCTTCTGCGTGCTGTAGTAGGTGCCGTTGATCTCGATCGCGGTGAGCTGGCGGCTGGCGTGTTCGAGCTCGCGGCTGTGCGGCCAGCCAGCCGGGTAGAAGTTGTTGCGCCAGGGCTCGTAAGTCCAGCCGCCGACGCCCACGCGGATGAGCCGGGTCGTTGCCATCGTCTTCTCCTTCTCACGAACCAATGCGCAGGCGGACGGTCAATCGGCACCGCGCCGCCACACGGCGGCCAGCGCCTTCACCTTCGACCATGCCGAGAGCCGTTCGTCGGACAGCGCATCGAGAAAATCCGACAAGCCTTTCGACTTCGACATGGTGTAGATCGTCAGGGCGGTGGTCGAGATGAAGACGACGCCGAACAGCCACAGCCGCCGGCTCGTCGGCGCGTCCGCCTCGGCCAGCAGGTTCATGCCGAGGAAGCCGGTGGTGACGGTGCCGATCAGGCCGAAGATGGTCACCACCGTCAGCCGCACCACGGTGTTGGCCTGGCGGCGCAGGCTGTCGGCGTCCAGATAGTCGTTCATGTCGGCAATCCGTTCCTTGACCTCGGCATACAGCGGGTCGAGTGCCAGGTGTTCCGAGCACAGACGGAACAGCGCGCGCACCTGCACCTGCTCCGACACCTCGTGAAACCAGTAACGGTGGGTGAAGCGAAGGAAGCCTTCGAAACTGCTGCGGATGATTCGTTTGAAGCGCCGGACGCTGGCCGCATCGCCCACGTCCAGCCCCTTCAATGCCTCGACGAGGCGGTCGGAAAACATCAGCAGCGCCGCCTTCTGGAAGTGCGCGATCAGGAACAGCAGGAAGTGCTGGTGCCTGAACTGCGCCAGCACACCGCGGTCGCGGCAACCGTAGAACTCGGACCCGGCTTCGCCGATGACGATCAGCGCATGCCCGTTGCACAGGTAGCGTGTGTTGGGTGCGGCACCGCCATCGGTCCAGAAACGATCGTAGCAATGGCGCTGCTCGAAATCCGCCAGGTGCTGCTCGGCGTACGGCAGGCCGGCGTCGAGCCGGACATCGGCCGCGCCTGTCACCAGTCCGAAACGGATGAAGTCCTCGCGGCTCAGGGCGCGCGGTTTGTCCAGTGCCAGGTAGCCCGTCAGCGGCATGCGGTAGTACTCGATCTGGCGGTAGCGCAGCACGCCATCGCGGTCGGAGTGGTCGCTGACCAGCGGTTCGAGCAGGAAGGCCCAGTGCGCCGCAATGCGCGGCGCACGGTGGGTGCTGACATGCGACAGAAACGCTTCACGCTGCTGCGCGTCGGACTGGGCCAGCACGCGGCCCGCACGGTCCAGCCATTCGACGCTGTGCAGGCAGTGCAGCGCGTTGCCATCGGCGTCCCAGCCCGCTGGGTAGCCGCGGCCGAAGCGGTAAAGCAGCTCCTGCGCCTGGGCGAGCGTCAGGTCATTGGCACTGACTTCGAGGTTGAGCAGCACCACGTCCACGTCGAAAAAGAAATACAGGTCGACATGCACGATGTCCAGCGTGATGGGTGTCTCGCCAACTCGCGTGACAACGCGGGCGCGAGCCACGTCGTGGCGCCGAAAGATGCGCATCGGCGAGCCGTCGCTGTCGTTGCCATTTTTGTCGCTGCCGGGACTGCGCCGGGCGCGGCCCTCGCCGTACAGGAAGCGCTGCACGTACGGCAGGAAGGTGACGAACTCGTTGTAGTGGCGTTCGTGAAAGTTCTCTCGGTCGCCGGTGTACTCGTCCACCTCCTCGCGCCAGGGTGAGGTTCCGGCGGGTTCGGCCAGGTCGCGCAGCACCTGCCAGGGAGTTTCCGGTTTGCCGCTGGAGTTGCGCGCAGGCATCAGGCGCAGCGGCCACAGCAAGGCCTGTCGGAAGTGCTTCACCAGCGGCGGCGAGTCCGCTCCCGACGCGGCTGACGAGGCTGCAGCCTGTGTTGATGTGAGCATGCCCACAGTGTAGGCACAGCGGGTGCGTGCGCGCCACTGCGCTCAAACTGCGCTTGGGCAGGTGATGCGTCAGTGGCGCATCAGGTGTGCGGTCAGACGCGGCGCAGCTGGCCACCCTCGACACGCACCCGGTCGCCCACGCTCAGTCCGTCCAGGTTCGACTCCTGGAAGGTGCGGGACTCACCGTTGTCCATCTGCACCCGCACGCGGTAGCCGGTCACTTTTTCGGAGCGGGCCTTCTCGATGCTGTTGCCTGCCACGGCACCGCCGACAGCGCCCACCACGGTGGCGGCCTTCTTGCCGTCGCCACCGCCGATCTGGTGGCCCAGCACGGCACCCAGAACGCCGCCCGCCACGGCACCCACGCCACTGGCCTTGGGCTGCGAGGTGATGGGCTCGATGGCACGCACCTCGCCCAGCGACGCACTGGCGACCGGGCGTTGCACCACCTGCACCGGATCGGGCTTGGCGATCACGGTTCGTGTCACCGGCTTTTGGACCGCTGGGGCCGAGGGTTCGCCGCCCTGCGGACCGCAGGCGGTCAGCGCGATGGCCGATGCCACGGACAGGCTGGCGACGAGGCTGGTGTGGAAAGTGAGGCTGGTGATCATGTGGAACCCTGATTCCGCTGAACCAAAACGCCGGTGGCGTGTGGTGTTCGGCGGGCTCCTGCATCGTGGTCGATCTCGCTGGCCACGTCTGCCCGCGCGCGGCAGGTTGCCGTGTCGGCAGAGGCCCCGCAGCGTTGTAGGCCTCGGCCTACAGCGTCACGCAATTCACCAGGCGTCGACCATCGAGGCGTGAGCACCGCCCGAGCCCGGGCCGGGCTTCACCGAGGCCAGCCCTTGAGCCAGCCAGCGGCGCGTGTCGGCCGGGTCGATGACGGCGTCGATTTCCAGCGTGGCCGCCATGTTGATGGCCCTGCCGTTTGCGTATTGGCTGTCGACCAGGCTCTGGTAGAGGGCGTCGCGTTCGGGGCCAGCGGCGGCGGCCGCCAGTTCCTTGCGGTAGCCCAGGCGCACCGCTCCTTCCAGGCCCATCGCACCGAATTCGCCGCTGGGCCAGGCCACGGTCGACATCGGCACATGAAAACCGCCGCCGGTCATCGCCATCGCACCCAGCCCGTAGCCTTTGCGCAGCACCACCGCGAAAAGCGGCACGCGCAGGTGCGCCGCCGCAATGAACATACGGCTCACGTGGCGCACCTGGGCCTGCGCCTCGGCGTCGGGGCCGACCATGAAGCCCGGCGTGTCCACCAGCGACAGCAGCGGCAGGCCGTGCGCATTGCACAGTTGCATGAAGCGGGCGGCCTTGTCCGCAGCGTCGGCGTCGATGGCCCCGCCCAGGTGTGCCGGGTTGCTGGCGATCAGGCCGACCGGCCGGCCCTCCAGCCGCGCCAGTGCGGTGAAGATGCCCGCGCCGAAACCCGCGCGCAGTTCCAGCAGCGTGTCGGTGTCGGCCACCTGCTGCATCACCAGCCGCATGTCGTAGGCGCGCAGCCGGTTCTCGGGCAGTGCGTCGCGCAGCCGCAGCGGGTCGCCGGCAGTCCAGTTCGCAGTGCGGCCCTGAAAGTAGCCGAGGTACTGCTTGGCGATCGCCGTTGCGTGTGCCTCGTCGTCCGCCAGCACGTCGATCACGCCGTTGCGGTGCTGCACGTCGCTGGGGCCGATCTGCTCGGGCTTGAAGACGCCCAGCCCGCCGCCTTCGACCATCGCCGGGCCGCCCATGCCGATGTTGCTGTCGCGCGTGGCGATGATCACATCGCAGCAACCCAGCAGCGCCGCATTGCCCGCAAAGCAGCGGCCGGCAGCGATGCCGATCACCGGCACCTGCCCGTTCAGCCGCGCAAAGCTGGCGAAGGTGGCGACGTGCAGGCCGGCCACGATCGCCATGTCGGTGTCGCCGGGCCGGCCGCCGCCGCCCTCGGCGAACAGCAGCACCGGCAGCCGCTGCTGGAGCGCGATGCCCAGCATGCGGTCGGTCTTCTGGTGGTTGCGCATGCCCTGGGTGCCGGCCAGCACGGTGGCGTCGTAGGCCATCACGACGCAGCGCGATGCCTCGCTGCCGAACAGCGCTCCGTTGACGCTGCCGATGCCGCACGCCATGCCGTCGGCCGGCGTGTTGCGCAGCAGGTCGTCCAGCGATCGGCGGTTGCGCTGTGCGGCAATGGCCAGCGCGCCGTACTCGCTGAAGCTGTCGGCGTCGCACAGGTCGTCGATGTTGGCGCGCGCTGTGCGCAGGTTGAGCGCGTGGCGTCTGGCGACCGCCTCGGGGCGCTGCGCGTCCAGCGTGACGGCGTGGCGGGCTTGCGCTTCAAGCAGGTCGGCGCGCAGCGGCTCAGAACCTGCTGAGGTCGGCGAGGCTGACGGCGCTGAAGCGCCCGGTCGCCTGGCCGCGACGGGCCGCCGGTTGTCCGGCTCGCTCGGCGCGCCCGTCTGCATGTCAAGACGCAGCAACAGTTCGCCCTCGCCCAACGCTTCACCGGCTTTCGCGGCAACGTGCACCACCGTCGCGGGCGCTTCAGCGCGAACCTCGTGCTCCATCTTCATGGATTCCAGGACCAGCAGCGTTTGCCCTGAGCGAACCGAAGCGCCGGCCGCCACCCTCACTTCAATGACGGTACACGCCATCGGCGCATGGATCGATTGTTCTGGCATCGCGAGTCTCCTGCGCCGGACTGTAGCCAGATCCGCGGCGCGGCCCGACGGCTCGGATGCCGCCCGCGATCAAGCTGCCCCGGAACCGGGTGTCACTTCGACGGCGAAGCGGCTGCGGTATTGATCGTGACGCCACGCTTGCGCAACTCTTCGACGATGACGCGCGCATTCACGTTGCCGGCAGAAGCGAGACGGGCTGTCGCGGTGGCCACCGCCTCCAGCGCAGCCCGCACTTTGGCGGCCGCCTGTTGCTGAGTTTCCTGGTTCGCGTGCGCCAGCGCGAGTTGCTGCTGTTCGTTGACCTGCTGCAGCGTCTGGAAGGCAAGCCACCCGACCATGGCGAGCGACAGCAACAGCATTGGCACGAAGCCGCTGCGGCGGACCGCCGCGTGCGCGTCGGCGCTGCGATTCGAGGACGTGAAATTCGCGGCCGCGCGCCCGGTGGAATCGGGTTGCATCACTTCTCCCCCTTGCGCACCGGTGCCTCGGCAAGCCCGGCTGCGGGACTGTTCATGGTGACGTTGAGGCCCTGCGCGGCCAGCATGTCCAGCACTTGACGGTCATTGCTTTTCACCGCCATCTCGGCCAGTGATTTGACGATCTCGCGGTACAGGCCTTCCAGCGGCACCGTCTGCGCGATGAACTGTTGCCGCTGGCCCAGCAAAGCCTGCGAAGCGCGGTTCTGGGTGAACAGGATCGCGGTGCTGACCACCAGCAGCAACGCCGCGGTTCCCAGCGCGGTCAGCAGGTTGAATTGCCATTTCAAAAGCATGAGAGTCCTGACAAGGTCATGTGCTGCGGCGGCCGCGGTTTTGACGACCGTGGCGAGTTTATGGCGACTCGCGGACTCTGCGCGCCACCACGGCAAGTATCAGGCGCTGACCCGAGCGCGCTGGCGTTGCCCCGCACGGGTTGCCCCGACCACCACCAGCAAGCCGGCGAACATCAGCACATAGGTGCCGGGCTCGGGTACCGCGACGATGTTGCCGCGCAGTACCAGCGTCGTGTCGTCGAGCTGGCCGATGAAGCCGCTCGCATTGCTGCCACTGGAATGCAGCACCAGCGACGACAGGAATGCCCCCTGCACATTGGTCGCGAAGACGACGCTGAGGCCGCCGAACGAGTCGCCCGCAATCAGGCCGGCGAACGAGCCGAAGCCGCTCAGCGTGAACCCGGGGCCGATGCTGGCAAGGTCGAAGTTGCCGCTCAGCAGGTCGGCCGGGCCGATCGCCGCGTTCAACACCGCCAGCCCCGACGTCAGGTTGCCCGCCCCCAGCTGGATGTTGCCGAAGTCGAGCGTGTAGGTGTGGTTGCTGAGCGAGAAGGCACCTGCCCCCGACTTGGTCAACGCAGTCACGGCGAAATTGTTCACCTGCCCCTTCAACGCGATGGCCGACGATCCCAGGTCCAGGTCCGCCAGGTCGGGGTCGTGGCTTGCGAATGTGGCCGTGGCCGTGCCATTGAACATGCCCGCCGCCGAGGTGTTCAGGCCGACGCTGAAGCTCGACGCGTTGGTGCCCTGTGCGGCGAGGTCGGCCAGGGTGCCGGACGCATTGAACGGTCCCGTCGCGCCACCGATCGTGCCGCGCAATGTGTCGTTCAAGGCTGTGGCCGCCGCGGTGTTGCTGACCGAGACGTTCCTTGCGGCCACCACGTCGCCCTTGTGGACGATGCCGAAGTCGACCGTCGTGGTGTTCACCAGCGCTGCCGCCGGCGTGTAGACCTTGCCGCTCACGCTGACTTGCTGGCTGGGCAGGGTGATCTGGCAGTTCATTCCACAGTTGCCGACGTTGTTGGCGTCGGAGACGAAGGAAATGGTCGCACTGCCGACGTTGCCACCCGTGAAGTCGCCGGCCACCGAGGTGCTCATTCCCACCACCAGCTGGTTCGTGCTGGTGGCACCCGGTGCCAGCAGGTTGAAGCTGCCGGATGCGGTGACCGGTGTTCCGTTGCTCGAAATGCTGGCGTTGAGCGCTGCCTGCGGAGGTGCCGAGGCCACATTGGTGACGCTCACATTGGCACTTGGCGCAGCCGCGCCGACGCGCATGGCACCGAAGTTGATCACCGGGTTGTTGACCAGCGGCTTGGCCTGGTTGATCACGTTGCCCGCCATCTGAATGGTGCCGGCGACACCGTACGCCTCGCTGCCGGCGCTGGCCGTGCCCAGGCCGTTGCTGGTGCCGTTCACCGCGCCGGCGGTGAAGTAGTTGACCGCGATGCCTCCGTTGACGACACCTGCGGCGAAGGTGTTGACGGCCACCGTCATCAAGCCGTTGCCGCCGGTGCTGTCGCTGCCGGCAACGATGCCGCTCAGGCTGCCCGTGCCGCTGATCAATCCGGCACCCACGCCACTGCTTGCACCGAAGGTCGCGTTCAAGTCTTCCACGAAGCCATTGGCGCCCGTTGCGGTGTTGCGGATGATGAGATCGCGACTGACCGTCTGGCCCACCTGCACCGTGCCGAAGTTCAGTGCCGCCGACTGGATCGCGCCTGCGGCTGCCTGGTACACGTTGCCATTCACGGTGACCGACTGGCTGCCGGCGCTCGCAAGCCCCAAGCCATTGCTAACGCCGTTGACAGCGCCGCTGGTCTGGTAGTCGAGGATGACGTTGCCGGTCTTGGCACCCGCAGTGGCTGTGTTGACACCGACCGTGATCGCGCCGCTGCCGGTGTTGCTGGTGCCGGCCAGACGCCCCAGG
>JANNEI010000028.1:0-6081 GCA_031378565.1 Burkholderiales bacterium | reverse complement strand
AGTACAACTGCGTCGGCTGCGGCACGCCGCTGTTCGAGGCCGACACCAAGTTCGACGCCGGCTGCGGCTGGCCCAGCTACTCAGCATCCATCAACAGCGAGGTGGTCGAGCGCGTGGTCGATCGCGCCCACGGCATGGTGCGGGTGGAGGTGCGTTGCAACAACTGCGGCTCGCACCTGGGTCACGTGTTCGAGGACGGCCCCGAGCCGACCGGCGAACGTTTTTGCATCAACTCGGCAGCGATAAACTTCGCCCCCAAGGCATGACCGTGCCGCTCACACCCTCAGCCGCACCTGTCACCCGATGAAGATACTGTTCGACTTCCTGCCCATCCTGCTGTTCTTCGGCACCTTCAAATACGCTGAGGGCGAAAAGGAGTGGGCGGCACGGTTCGCGTCCGAGCATTTCGGCTTCCTGGTGTCGGGCGGTGTGGTGGGCGTGGCCGAAGCGCCGGTGCTGCTGGCCACGCTGGTGGTGATCGTGGCCACGCTGGCGCAGATTACGTTCCTGCTGGCGCGCGGCAAGAAGATCGACATGATGTTGTGGATCAGCCTGGGCCTGGTGGTGGTGCTGGGTGGGGCGACGGTGTGGTTCCACAACGAGACGTTCATCAAGTGGAAACCCAGCGTGCTGTACTGGGCAATGGGCGCTTCGTTCTGGATCAGCCAGACCTTCTTCCGCAAGAACCTGTTGCAAGCGTTGATCGGTGCCCAGCACGAACTTCCCACCACAGTCTGGCAGCGCCTCAACTTCGCCTGGATCGCGTTCTTCGCGTTCATGGGCCTGCTCAACCTGTATGTGGCCTACAGCTTCAGCACCAGTGCGTGGGTCAACTTCAAGCTGTTCGGTGGCATGGGGTTGATGCTGATCTTCACGCTCGGCCAAGGCATCTACCTCAGCCGCCATATCAAGCCCGAACCCGTTGAAGAACCCAAGCAGCCCACCCTGCCTTCCTGAGTTCAGACCATGGCCGTTTCAAGCGAAAACATCGAAGCTGCGTTGCGCGCGGCCTTGCAACCCGACACGCTGGCGGTGCAAGACGACAGCCACCTGCATGCCGGCCACGCAGGTGCCCGCGAAGGTCGCCATTTCAGCGTGCGGCTGGTCAGCCAGCGCTTCGTCGGCCTGTCGCGCGTGGCCCGGCATCGCCTCGTTTATGATTCCTTGAAACCCCTGATCGACGGCGGCATTCACGCGCTTGCCATCGATGCCCGCGCTCCGGGCGAATCCTGATTTTCCATCTCGCATCGCATGGCTCGCAGCCTGCAACCCCTATTCGTTTCCATGGCCCTGAAAGGCACCTGCACATGAAGAATTTCGTCACTTGCGTCTCGATCGCGGCTTTTTCGGGTGCCCTGCTCTACCCGCTGCCGACGCACGCACAGAACATCGCCATCGTGAACGGCAAGGCGGTACCGAAGGCGCGCGTCGATGCGCTGCTGAAGCAGGTCAGCGCGCAAGCCGCGGCGCAAAACCAGCAACTGCCGCCCGACCTCGACCAGCGCGCGCGCGACAAGGTCGTGCTCGACGAGATCTACCTGCAAGAAGCCGAGAAGCGCGGCCTGGCGGCCAACGGCGACTACAAGCAGCAGATGGAAACTGCCCGTCAGGCGCTGCTGATCCAGGCGCTGTTTGCCGACTTCCAGAAAAAGAACAAGGTCAGCGACGCTGAGGTGCTGGCCGAGTACGAGAAGTTCAAGGGCCAGTCGGGCGGCACCGAGTACCGCGCACGGCACATCCTGGTCGAGAAAGAAGACGAGGCCAAGGCGCTGATCGCGCAGATCAAGGGCGGCGCGAAGTTCGAAGACCTGGCCAAGAAGAATTCGAAGGATCCCGGATCGGGTGAGAACGGCGGCGACCTCGACTTCGCGAACCCCGGCTCGTACGTGCCCGAGTTCTCGCAGGCCCTGGTCAAGCTCAAGAAAGGCGAGATGACCGATGCGCCCGTGAAGTCACAGTTCGGCTTCCACGTCATCAAGCTGGAAGACACGCGCGAAGCCAAGTTTCCGCCGATCGAAGAAGTGCGCGGCCAGATCGAGCAGCGGCTGGGTCAGCTCAAGATGAGCACCTTCCGCGACGAGATTCGAGCCAGGGCGAAGACCGATTACAAATTCACGAACTGAGCCCCAAGGCCGCCGTCTTGCGGCGTCCGTCCCCCGCGGGGATGCCGGAAAGTGGCAAAGCCACATTTCCTTGAGCGCTTCGCTGGATCTACAAGGGCACCGTTGGTGCCCTTTTTCTTTTTCAGGCTTCTAGTTCAACTTGGACCCGGCCGGCCTCGATGCGCAACTGCCGGTCGCAGCGGGCGGCGATGCTCGCGTCGTGCGTCACCAGCACCAGCGTGGTTCCGCTTTCGCGGTTCAGGTCGAACATCAACTGCATCACCACCTCGCCGGTGGCGAAGTCGAGGCTGCCGGTGGGCTCGTCGGCCAGCAGCACGGCCGGCTTGACGACGAAGGCACGGGCCAGCGCGACCCGCTGCTGCTCGCCGCCCGACAGCACTTTCGGGTAGTGGCGCAGCCGCTCGCTCAGGCCCACGCGGCCGAGCATTTCGGTGGCCAGGGCACGCGCGTCGCTGCGGCCTTGCAGTTCCAGCGGCAGCATCACGTTCTCCAGCGCGGTCAGGTTGCCCAGCAACTGGAAGCTTTGAAACACGAAGCCCAGCTTGGCCGCGCGCACCGCCGCGCGGGCGTCTTCGTCAATGGCAAAAATATCCGACCCCGCCAGGCGAACCGTGCCGGTGCTCGGCGTGTCCAATCCGGCAATGATGGACAGCAAGGTGCTCTTGCCCGACCCCGATGCGCCGACGATGGCGGCGGACTGGCGCGGCTGCAGCGTGAAACTGATCTCATGGAGAATGGTCAGGGTGCCGGTGGAATCGCTGACCTGCTTGGTGACCTGATCGACTGCAATGATGGGTTCTGACATGCTGGATGCTGTGGCTGATCACACCGAAAAAAATACGCGCCGAAGGGCTTGGCTGCGGCACTGTACCGCGCTTGTCATGGTCGGTGCCGGCCTCGGCGCTGCGCCGGTTCGGGCGCAAGGGCCGGGGCCGGTGTCGAAGCCTGCCATCCGGCTGCTGGTGGTCGGCGACAGCCTGTCGGCCGAGTACGGCCTGGCGCGCGGAACCGGCTGGGTCGCCTTGCTGGAAAAGCGGTTGGCGCAGGAAAAGCTGAGCGCCACCGTCGTCAACGCCAGCATCAGCGGCGACACCACGTCGGGCGGGCGGTCGCGGCTGGCCGGGTTGCTGAAACAGCACCACCCGACGCACGTGATCCTGGAACTCGGTGGCAACGACGCCTTGCGCGGCTTGCCACTGGCGATGACGCAGACCAACCTGGGCGAGATGGCGCGTGCGTCGAAGGCGGCTGGTGCCAAGGTGCTGATCGCCGGCATGCAGGTGCCGCCCAACTACGGCCGCCAGTACAGCGACGATTTCTTCGGCCTGTTCAAGACCGTGGCGCAAGCCGAGGGCACGGCCCTGGTGCCGTTTTTGCTCAAGGGCGTGGCCGACGTTCCGCAGGCCGAGACCTTGTTCCAGGCCGACCGCATCCACCCGCGCGAAGCCGCCCACCCGACCATGCTGGCCAACGTGTGGACGGTGCTGAAACCGCTGCTCCGCTGACGCGAAGCAAGCGTCCGCTCAGTTCGCCTGGCCGCGCTCGCGCGGCTCGCCGCGGCGCTCTTGCGCAGGGTTCTTGCGCGCTTCGGGGGCTGCTGCTTCGCGCCCAGGCACCGGCGCAAGCTTGGGCTCGACCTCCCGCACGGGCGACCGCTGGCCATCGGCCCGGCGCTGCGCGGCAGTCGGCTCGGCCCGCTGTGCTGACGTGGGCGGCACGGCAGCCTGCGGCACGGCAGGCACCGCGCGTGGTGCTGTGCCGGCTTCGTTGGCTTGCGGCGGACGCGCCATGCGACCCGGCTGCGCGTCGGCAGCAGGCACGGGTCGCGATGCAGGCACAGTCGCCTGAGGCATCGCATTGACCGGTGGCATCGGCTTGGCAACACGTGCCGGAGCAGCAGGAACGACGGCTGTGGCAGGCACCGGCGGGCTCACCTGTGGCACCACCGGAGCGGCGCGCGTTGCAGCGACGGGCGGTGCAGCGATGGTGGGCTGCGCTGGGCTGGGCAGGGCACGCGCCGGTGCCGTTTGCGGGACCACCGGCAAGGTCTGCGCCACGGCCGGGCCGAGGGTTTGATCGCCCCGACCTTCACGGCGGCTTCGCTCTGCTGCCGTCGACGACCCGTTGACACGCTCGGCAGCACCCGGCGCAGCCGTCTCTTCGGCGGCGCGAAGCACCGGCCGGTTCATTCGCGATGGCGGTGGTGGAACGATGGCTGCTGGCGTTGTCGACACCACGGCACCGCCCGGCACCGGCGTGGGCAGCGCGCCGGGCACCCCGCCCTTTACGGCAGCCGTGGCGGGCGCGGCCGGCGCGCTGTCGATCGGCCGCCGTTCTTCACGCCGAGCGATCACGGGGGCGGCCACCGGCGCGGCTGCCAGCGCCATCGGCACCAGCGGTGCCGCCTGCGCGGACTGCGCTGACCGGTTGCCGCCACGCCGCGCGGCGTCCCCCTCTCGCCCATCTTCCCCGCCGTGGGCCTGGCGCCACTGCGCAGCGGCTGGTGCCACCGGCTGCCGCGCGGTCATCACCGACTGCGGCACCACCGTCACCGCATGCGGGAACTTGCGGTTGCTGTAGTCGATGCGACCCACCGCCGCTTGCGGGTTGTTGACAATGGTGGTGATGTTGGTGATGTTGGTCACGTGCGTGATGTTCACGTTTTGCACGTAGCGCGGGCTCACGCGGTAACTCGGCACATAAACCTCGCGCGGTGCCAGCGGGAACCAGCCCACCGACGGCCCACCACCACCGATGGAGATGCTCACGCTGACCTGCGGCCCGCCGACCCAGCCCACCAGCGCCGGCGCGTACACCGGCCGGGCGACGTAGGTGCCCGGGGCCCAGCCCCACGCATTGCGGAACCAGACCCAGCGGCCATAGTGAAACGGCGCAAAGCCCCAGGGTGCAGCGTCCACCCAGGTCCAGCCCCAGGGCCTCACGAAGGCCCAGTGACCCGCTGCATACGGTGCCCAGCCCGGGTCGACGGCGCGCGGGGTCCACAGCGCGCCGTACTCGGGGGTTTGCTCCCAGCGGCCGTTGCGGTCCAGGTCTTCGATGCCGGTCATCTCTGGCGACACGTAGCGCGACGACGCACTGCGGTCATCGGTGCGGTCGCGATCGCTGTTCCACGAGGCAAACGCATCGCGCAGCGGCTCGGTGATGCTGTACTGCGCCGCATTGCGTCCATCGACCCAGAATTCGGCGCGCTGGCCGCTGGCAATCGTCAAGGCGCTGCCCGGGCCTTCGTATTGCGCCTGTCCGCTCAACACGGTGGCGTGGCTGGTGTCGTCGATGCGGTCGAAGCGGTAACGGCCGGCGCGCTGGACGCGAAAACGCCCTTCTGCCGTGCGCAGTTCGAACTGCGCGGCGATGTCGCGCTGGCGCAGCCGCGCCGCAACCGCGCCGCTGTGCAACTGCAGCGTGATGTGGTCGTCGTCGAGTTGCACCACTTCGAGTTCGCTGCCCCCGTCGAGCCGCAGCGTGGTCGAGCCGATGCGTACTTCGGCGCGAGACGCCGCGTCGGTGGACAGGCGGTCGCCGCTGGTCAGCGGCCGGTTGCGGTCGGCGCTCACCCACTCGCCGGCGTCGGGGCTGAACAGCCAGACCTGCCCGGTGATGTCGGACAGCCGGCCCACACGCCCCGGCGGGTCGATGGCGGATTGCGCATCGGCGGCGTGGGCGGGCTGAACCGCCAGGCCCAGCAGGCCGAACAGCACACCGCACATCAACAAGGCCGCGGCCTGCATGGCGTGCAATGACCAACGGGATCGGTGCAACAGCTGCTGCGTCATGGGTCGCCCTTCATGGCAGCGGTGCGCCGCCCTGCTCCCTCAACGTCCGGGACAGCACCACCGCTGACCGGCGCAAAGCAGCGATACACCGCTTTACAAACCGGAAACCTCGATCGGATCAGTCGTCGTCGTTCGGATCCAGATCGGGGAACAGCACGCTGGTG
>JANNEI010000424.1:0-1625 GCA_031378565.1 Burkholderiales bacterium | reverse complement strand
CAGCATCCGCCCATCACGCCGAGCAGGGCAAGCAAGGCGAACCCCGCCACGCATCTGTAAGCCCGGGCCGTCAGGTGCGACAAAACGCCGAGGTCAAAGCGGTGCGCCGCGCCCCTCGCCGGCCGCCGGTTCTGGCAAGATGAAACACATCCAAACGCGAAGGGGTACGACATGAAGCGAGCAATGGTCATCTTCATGATGCTGGGGGTTCTCGGTTTGCCTGCGAAGGCCGCTCTGGATGTCGGCGATGCTGCCCCGGACTTTACTGCGCAGGCCGCGCTGGCGGGCAAGGTGTACCGCTATTCGCTGGCGGAGTCGCTGTCGAAGGGGCCGGTGGTGCTGTACTTTTTCCCGGCGGCTTTTTCCGAAGGTTGTTCGATGGAAGCGCACAACTTCGCCGAGGCCATCGGCAAGTTCGAGGCGCTCGGCGCGTCGGTCATCGGCGTCTCGGGCGACGACGTCGACGCCATCACCAAGTTTTCGGTGCAGGCCTGCCAGGGCAAGTTCCCGGTGGCGTCGGACGAAAAAAAGAGCGTCATGAAAGCCTTCGACGCCGTCATGCAGACGCGGCCCGACTACGCCAATCGCGTGTCGTACGTGATTGCGCCGAACGGCAAGGTGGTCTACACCTACCTCAGCCTGAACCCGACCAAGCATGTCGAGAAAACGCTGGCCGCGCTGCGCCAGTGGTCGCAGGACCAGCCGGCGCGCAAGTGAGGCGCCGGTGCCGGCCACATCTGTCGCGCTAGTAACGCGACATGGCGGTGCCGGCGGACGCGCTGCCCAGCAGCGCATCTTTCAATTGCGCATCGGCGGGTGATTTGCCGAGCCAGATCTTCATCAGTGCCGAGTAGAACTCGGGCTCCTTGATCGGCTCGCTGGTCGTCTTGCCGTTGATGAGAATGAGGGTGCCGGTGCCGGGAATCCAGTCGATCGAGAACGTCTCGCCGGCCAGCAGCTTTTTCTTGGCCGAGAAGATGTCGCTCATCTTCATGGTGCCGGCAATCGACTTCGAGAACTCCTCGCGCGGTGCGTTGTCCTGCATGCCGCGGGTGAACAGCTTGCCGAGTTCGTTGGCGTCGATGTCGCGCAGCATCACGATTTGCAGGCGCTTCGGCCCTGCTGCGGCCAGCACCGCCTCGGGGGTCGCCGACTTGGCACCGAGGTAAAGGCCGGCGGCATAGACCTTGAACACCGCCTTGTAGCGAATCCCGGCACCGTTGAGCTGGAGCCGGGTGTTGGCCACCTGCGCGGTGTTGTCCAACTTGACGCCGCCGACTTCGGTGGTCTGGGCAGCGCCTGGCAACGGCAGGGCAAGAGCAGCCGCAGCTGCAAGGGCAAACATGCATGAGCGACGGATCACGGCGCATCTCCTGGAAAGTGGACGGGGTCGTTGGACCCGCAAACGGAACAAGCCTGTGAGCTTGCGTGCGGCGCAGTGTCGCGAGCCGGCACTTCTCTGTCCATTCACTATTTCACGGGGCGGCCCCGCTCTGGCCCGGGGGTCGCCCTGATACACTTTTGCCATGATCACGGTGCCATCACAAATCAGCAGGTCGCTCGACCGGGGAGCCTGGCCCTGGCGGGCCTGAGCACAGATTTGCGCGACCGGCGGCTCATGCCCT
>JANNEI010000409.1:0-3419 GCA_031378565.1 Burkholderiales bacterium | reverse complement strand
TCGTTCGACGGCGGTCGAAGCTGGGCTCGCGTCTTGCAGCCGATGTCGCGCTGCGCCGGCGGCACAGCGGCCAACGGCGGCGACTTCGCGCGTGCCTCCGACCCTTGGGTGGACATTGCCGCAGACGGCACCGTCTACGCGATGGGGCTGGCCTTCTCGGGCACGGCCGCGCAGTCGGCATCCAACGCCATGCTGGTCAGCCGCTCGACCGATGGCGGCCTGACTGGGGCCGGCCGACTACGCTGATCCAGGACGGTGCCGACTTCTTCAACGACAAGAACACGCTGACCGCGGACGCCACCGATGCCCGCTATGTGTACGCCGTGTGGGACCGGCTGTCGAACGTCGGCGGGGGCGGGCCCAGCACCCTGGCGCGCAGCAGCGACGGCGGGTTGAGCTGGGAGCCTGCCCGCGCCATTTATTCGCCCGCCACCACCAGCCAGACCATCGGCAACCGCATCGTTGTGCTGCCCGGCGGCACGCTGGTGAATTTTTTTACCCTGATCGACACTGCGGCAGGCATTGCCAGTACCCACCTCGACGTGATTCGTTCGCTCGACAAAGGTCTGACCTGGTCGGCACCCATCCGCATCGCCGAGCTGCTGGCGGTGGGCGCGCGCGACCCCGAAAGCGGCACCCGCATTCGCGATGCGTCCATCCTCGGCTCCATCGCGGTGGCTCCCGATGGCGGGCTGTGGGTGGCCTGGCAGGACGGCCGCTTCTCGGGCGGGCAGCGTGACGCAATCGCCGTGTCGCGCTCGGTGGACGGCGGGCTGACCTGGAGCGCGCCGGCGGCCATCAACCGCAACGCCGCCGTTGCCGCCTTCATCCCCGCCGTGCATGTGCGCGCCGACGGCAGCGTGGGCGTGATGCACCACGACCTGCGCAGCAACACCGCCGACGCCCTCAGTCTGCTGGCCGACACCTGGCTGCTCACGTCGCGCGATGGTGCGTCGTGGACCGAAACCAAGGTGTGGGGGCCGTTCGACCTGGCCGGCGCGCCGCGCGTCAACGCCGGGCTGTTCATCGGCGACTACCAGGGTCTGACCAGCAGCGGCAGCAGCTTTGTATCGGTGCTGGCGCTGTCTTCCACCGACACCGCCAACCGCACCGATGTGTATGCGGTCCGGCTCGACGGGTTGAGCAGCAGCACGTTCGAGACGGCTCGGTCGCTGCCGACAGAGGCCGCTGCCAGCACCCTGGCAGTGGGCGCGGACCTGCGCCGTCAGGTGCACCGCAACATCGTGCACCAGATGGAGCAGCGGCTGCCCGGCTGGAGCCGGCGCATGAAGCTGAACGCCGACGACGATCGCTGATCAGCCGACCTCGCCGTCGACATAGAACCAACGCCCGTCCTCGCGCACGAAGCGGCTGCGCTCGATCATCCGCAGGGCTCGGCCCGCCAGCTTGCTGCGCGCCACGAAGTCGACCGTGGCATGGGTGGCGTCCTGCACCTGGTGTTGGCGCACTTGCAGGCCCAGCCACTTCAACCCGGGCAGGTCTGCTTCGACTGACTCGGGCCGCGTGCTGGCATGCCAGGTGGCCAGCAGATAGTCGGTCAGACCCAGCGCGCAGGCGCTGTAGCGTGATCGCATCAAGGCCTCGGCCGTGGGTGCTTGCAGGTGCGCCGGCCCCGCGTGGTACCTGCCGCAGCAGGCGCGCAGGGGCAGGGCGCTGCCGCAGGGGCATTCATCCGGTCGGGTCGTTTTCATCGCAATCGGAGTTCCCGTACTTCACCCACCAGGGCATGCCCGAAGCTGTGGTGCGGTTCGCTGGCCAGCAGCCGGTAGCCGGCCTTCTGATGATTGCAGCGTGCGGCCACCAGCATGCTGTCGGTCCACAGGCGGATCGTCTGGATCGTCTTGCAGCCCGAGCGCTGATCGAACCGCGTGCATTCGCTCACCAGCCGTTCGCACCGGCAACTTGGGGGTGTACAGCTTGTCACGATCAGCGCATGGTGTGGCCTCACCGGTATACACAGGGGTCCGAGACGTGTCGTCGAACAGCTGTTTGCGCAGGGCCGATTCGCACAGGCGCGGGTTATTGTTGATCATCTGCCTGGCCGCGCTTCCGGTCCTGGCTGCAGCGCAAGAGGCAGCGCCCGACACCGCGCGGATCGCTGCCTTGCGCGAACAGGCATTTGCGCATGAAGTTGGCAATGGCGTGCCGAAAGACGTACATCTCGCTGCCGTGCTTCACTGCCAGGCCGCCCGGCTGGGCGACGCAGCTTCGCAGTTCGATCTGGGCTGGATGCATGCACACGGCCGCGGCGTGGACCGCGACGATGCTGTCGCCGCGCTCTTCTTCCAGATGGCTGCGGCGCAGGGGCTCGCACAGGCGAAGAACATGCTGCCCATGATGGGCCAGCCCGCCACCGCGTTGCCTGAATGCATGCGCGCGCCGCTTGCGCCGTTGCCCGAATTCGAACCCGGGTTGCCGCCGCTCGCGCAAGTCGATGCAGCCATCGTGGCACCCAAGCCGATTGCCGATCTCGTCCTGAAAATGGCACCCGAGTACCGCGTGTCGCCACCGCTGGTCTTCGCGATCATGGAGGCCGAATCCAACTTCAACAGCGTCGCCGTGTCGCCGAAGAACGCACAGGGACTGATGCAACTGATCCCTGAAACGGCGGTGCGCTTTCGGGTCAAGAACCCGTTTGACCCGGCGCAGAACGTGCGCGGTGGCATGGCCTATCTGCGCTGGCTGCTGGCCTACTTCGAAGGCGATGTGGCCTGGGTCGCCGCCGCCTACAACGCAGGTGAGCGCGCGGTTGAACGCCACCTTGGCGTTCCACCGTTCGACGAGACTCGCGCTTACGTGCGCCGCATCGTCGCGGCTGTCGGGCCGCTGGCGCAACCGTTCGACGCCAGCATCGTCGCGCCATCGGTGCACCTGCGCCAGATGCGCGAGCGGCAGCGGCCGAAGTGACGGTGCCGAGGCGCTGCCGGGCGACACGCTGTCTTCGCTGACGGGCAGGTCGATGGCCAAGCCCTCGTTGACCGCGCAGGCGAGCAGGGATCGCTTCACTTCACTGGCCTCGTGCTCTTGCCAGGCATCGAGCGCCTGTTGAGCGGGCGTTTGAACTCCCTCTTCTCCGTCAGCGACGAGCCCGGCCGCCGACCATCGCTGGTCGCACAACGGCTTGTTTGCGCAAGCTCAGGCAGCGCCTGTCTGGAAACAGGTTCACAGTCGGGCCTTGCTCGAATTCGAGCCCCTCTCAGCAGGACCCGCCATGCACATCCAATTGCTCTACGTCAGCCGCGCGGTGGGGCCGCAGACGTCGACCGTCACCGCCTCCATCCTGATGACGGCCCAGGAAAGCAACCCGAAGCACGGCATCGGCGGCGTGTTATGCCAGGGGCAGGGCTTGTACCTTCAGCTTCTGGAAGGGCAGCGCAGCGCCGTCAACCGGCTCTTCG
>JANNEI010000395.1:0-2624 GCA_031378565.1 Burkholderiales bacterium | reverse complement strand
GACCCCGACTCACCGGTGATCAGCACGGTGACGATGCTCTGGCTGAGCCGGCCGATGGCGCGGAACACGTCCTGCATTGCCGCGGCCTGGCCGAGCATCTCGGGCACCTCGGTGGCGCGCTCGTCGAGCACGTCTTCGCGCAGGCTTTCTTCCAGCGCACGGCGGATCAGCTCGACAGCCTTGGGCACGTCGAAGGGCTTGGGCAGGTACTCGAAGGCACCGCCCTGGAAGGCACTGACCGCACTGTCCAGGTCGGAGTAGGCGGTCATGATGATGACGGGCAGCGCGGGGAACTTCTCCTTCACCTTGGTCAGCAGGTCGATGCCCGAGCCGCCCGGCATGCGGATGTCGGACACCAGCACCTGCGGCGCGCCGTCCTCAAGCGCGACCAGCACATCGCGCGGATTGGTGAAGCTGCGCACCGCCAGGTCTTCACGCGCCAGCGCCTTCTCAAGCACGAAGCGAATGGATTGATCGTCGTCGACGATCCAGATGGGTTTCATGCGCTGCCTTTTTTGCCGCGTCCGGCCGCGCCGAGCGGGTGGCTCAGGGCAACGGGATCACGATCTTGAAGATGGTCTTGCCCGGTTCGCTTTCGCATTCGATGGTGCCCTGATGCTGCTGGACAAAGGTCTGTGCCAGCGTCAAGCCGAGACCCGAACCACCTTCGCGCCCCGAGACCAGCGGGAAGAAGATGCGCTCTCGAATCGACTCGGCGACACCCGGCCCGTTGTCTTCAATATGCAATTCCAGTGCCAGTCGATAGCGCTTCTTTCCCAGGGTGACTTGCCTGGCGATGCGGGTGCGAAGCGTGATCATGGCATCGCTGGCCGCAATGCGGTCCACCAGGGCCTGCGCCGCGTTGTGCGCCATGTTGAGCACGGCCTGGATCAGCTGCTCGCGGTCGCCGCGAAAGTCGGGGATGGAGATGTCGTAGTCGCGCTTGACCGTCAGCCCGCGCGGAAACTCGGCCAGGATCAGCGCCCTCACGCGCTCGCACACCTCGTGGATGTTGACGTCGCTGACCACGTGCGGCTTGCGGTGCGGTGCCAGCAGCCGGTCGACCAGCGCCTGCAGTCGATCCGCCTCCTGGATGATGACCTGGGTGTATTCGCTCAGCGCACGCGAGTCGAGCTCCATTTCGAGCAGCTGCGCCGCGCCGCGGATGCCACCCAGCGGGTTCTTGATTTCATGCGCCAGGTTGCGGATCAGCTCCTTGTTCGCCTGCGCCTGCCCCAGCACACGCTCTTCGCGCTCCTGCCGCGCCTGCTGCTCGATCTCGACCAGCTCGATCACCACCTGGTCGCCAGCGTCCATCTGGTTCACGATCACGTGCACCGGCAACGGGTCGCTGTGGGCGGTGGCGGGCCGGCGCAACTGCGCTTCCAGTCGGCTGACCGAGAAGTCGTTGCGCATCACGGCGGCCACCGTGTCGCGCAGGCGCTGCGGCTCGACGAACCAGTCGAACAGCGACCCGCGCAGCACACTGCTGCGCGACAGGCCCAGCACGCTCTCGAACGCCGCGTTGGCGAACACGCAGCGCCCGTCCTTGCCGACGATGGCGATCATCGTGGCGAGGTGGTCGAAGGCGATGAAGTGCGACGAGGCGGCCACCGGTCGCGCGGGCGAGCGAGTCACTGCGGAAGCTTCGCGATCTCTCGCTTGATGGCGACGATGTCGCTTTCCTTGCGGGCGACGGCGGACTTCAGACCGGTCACCCTGTCGAGGTACTTCTGGTAGTTGCGCTCGTCGCCGAGTCGCTCGGGCTCGCCATTGTTGAACTCTTTCTGCAGACTGGCCAGGCGGTCTTCTTCCTTGCGCAGTTCGGCTTCCAGGATGCGGCGTGAGTCGGTGTCGCGTGAACGCTGCTCGGCGGGATCGACCCGGCTGTCGGGCGGACGTGCGCCGCCGTTGCCCGATGCGCCTGATCCGCCCGATGTGGATGGCGCGATAGTGCGCGGCCGTTGCGCCTGGATGACGGTGATCGGCGCGCCTTCCAGCGTGCGGCAACCTTTGTCCTTGGCCTCCTTGGCCGACAGCGAGTCGGTGTACAGCACCGGGTTGCCGGGGCAGCGGTACACCGCCGGGCCGGAGGCTGCCGCTTGCGCCTGCGCAAACTCAGGCAGCGCGACGAGGCCGACCGCTGCGGCCAGCACCCAACTCGATCCAGCAATCACACGCTTCATGCAGCCACTCCACCACCAGACAACGCGCGCCGCACGCCCCTCGCTGACGCGGGCGCTGCCAACAAACACACACCGCGATTGTCACCGATGCACTTTTGTCCCGATCCAATGAAAAAGGGACGGCAGCGCCGTCCCTTCGAGCCGAGTGAAACGGATCACAGGGTGTAGTACATGTCGAACTCGACCGGGTGTGTGGCCATGCGGAAGCGCGTCACGTCCTGCATCTTCAGTTCGATGTAGGCGTCGATGTAGGCATCGGTGAAGACACCACCCTTGGTCAGGAAGGCGCGGTCCTTGTCCAGGTAGTCCAGCGCCTGGTCGAGGCTGTGGCACACGGTGGGGATCAGCTTGTCTTCTTCCGGCGGCAGGTGGTACAGGTCCTTGCTGGCGGCTTCGCCGGGGTGGATCTTGTTTTCCACGCCGTCCAGGCCGGCCATC
>JANNEI010000391.1:0-2418 GCA_031378565.1 Burkholderiales bacterium | reverse complement strand
TGCTGGGTCGAGCCGACCAGATGACGTCGCCAAAGATGAGCGGCGAATTGGCGCAGGCGCTGAAGGCGCGGGTGGTGATGGTCGCGTCTGGGCACCACTTGATGGCGGAGGCGCCGGATGCGGTGCTGGATGCGGTTCGTTCTGCGTTGAGTTGATCGCGTGCAGCGGTGGTGTGAGCGCGAAAGTGCTGGGCTTGCCGGTGCACCGCTCCACCAATTCTTAATGTGGAAGACACCCGCCGCCAGACGTGACGGCGCCTGGCCTGAAGCTGGCCAGTCAGTAGGACGCGAAGGGGTTGTGGGAATCAAGCGGTTGCTGTCTCGGCCATGAAGCCGTGCTTGCGCAACATCTTGATCCAGCGAGGCGCGTTTCGGGCCACGCTCAGCGCTTCGTAGTCGACGCTCCTGTCTTGGTAGTGGGTGCCATTGGCCAGCATGGCGTAGATGGTGCGCAGCATCTTGTGGGCCAGCGCGACTATGGACTTCTTGTGGCCTTTGCGGATGTTGAGCGACTCGAACTTGTCCCTCAAGGCGCAACGAGTTCGAGCCGCCGCCTGCGCGAACTCGCACAGCAGCCGACGCACCCAGGCGTTGCCCTTGCGGATGCGGCCGGTCTTGCGCTTGCCCGCACTCTCGTTGTTGCCCGGGCAGATGCCCACCCACGACGCCAGCCGTTCGGCACTGCCGAACACAGCCATGTCGGCGCCTATCTCCACCAGCAGCATCGCCGCGCCCTGGATGTCGATGCCGGGCAGGGTCTGCAGCAAGTTGAGCTGCGGTTGCCAGGCGCGCAGGCCGTCCAGAAGGTACTGATCCATGCGGGCCACTCGCTGCTCGATCTGCTCAATGTGCTGCATGATCTCCTCGGCCACGAAGCGGTGCACGGCGCTGAACTGCTCGGTGCTCAGGGCCTCGAACAGTTCGTCCCGGCTGGCCCGCAGGCGCCCCTTGTGATCCAGCACCTCGTGCATGGGCTTGCCCGCGATGAGCGCCTTGACCATGGCCCGCGCACTGGCGCCGTGGATGTCGCCGACCACCACGTTGATGCGTATCCCTGCATCCACCAGCACCTTGTGCAGCCGGTTCTTCTCGGCGCTGCACATGCCCACCAGCTTTTGCCGCTGACGCGCCACCAGCCGAAGCTGGCGGAACTCCACCGGCGGGATGAACGAGGCCCGCAGCAACCCCGCGCGGGCCAGCGTGGCCAGCCACTGGGCATCAGCCATGTCGGTCTTGCGACCGGGCACGGCCTTGACGTGACGCGCGTTGACCACCCAGGCGATGATGCCCACCGCCTCCAGCGCCGCAAACGGGCTTTTCCAGTACACCCCCGTGCTCTCCATCACCACCACCTCGGGCCTGATCTCCAGCGACCACTGCGCCAAGGCCCGGCGGTCGCGTTTGAAGGCGCCGAAGTCGCGCTTGGTGACCTCCACGCGGCCGTCCTCATGTTCGACCACCGCGCACGCGGTGATCTTGGCTTGGTGTACGTCCAGCGCGATGACGCGCTTGTGCATCGGGGTCAAATCCATTGCCTCTCTCCTGCAGCTTGAACAACAATCACAAGCGTGCGGGCCTGAGCAGGTGCCGCCGACCAACGGCCTGCCGGGCAAGCCCGGCGGCTCTCTTTAATGTGGGCTGTCAGGCGTGCACAAACCCTCTCGGGTCTGAACAACGCTCGCAGGCAATCCTGGGTACGAGTGGTCGGCAGCGGGTCAAGTTAGCGATCGCGGTCAGGCCATCAAAAAATTGACCGACCTCTACCCAACCAGGCCCGCACTCCCTCAGTGTCTTCCATCATCCAGGGTGAACCGCCTGATCATGAAAGTTAGCGGGGTAGACGGCCCGCAGATCGTAGAGCCCCTTCAGCGCCCTGAGGTTGTTGCCCACGACCTCGGCCTTTACTTCGAGCGAGGCGGCCAAGAAGCGCTCCAGCGACTCCTCGGTGTCGGGTGGCGGCTTCAGCGCCAGCCCGGCGATCGTCTGGCGCGCGGCATCGGGGTCCGCGGTCTGCCGCAAGATGCCTTCCACGGCTTCGAGGTAGCGCTGGTCCTGCACCGACCGAGGCGAGTCGGTGTACAGGATGCCAGCCGGGATCTCCTGCCGGCGCACCCAGGTGGTGTACTGGTCGAAGGTGTGGAGGCTGCTGTCGGTGTAGTCGTCGCAGTTGTTGAAGATCGTGTCCAGCAGCGGTCCGAGGTCGCGGTAAATCACGCGCAGATAGGGCTCCCAGCCGCCGTCGAAGGTGACGTTCAGGTAGACCCGGTAGACGCCCACCTTCGACAGATCGTCCTTCGCTTCGCCGGCGGAGCCAATCTCGGGCGGGATCAGCGCATAGCGAAATGAGTGCAAGATGCCGAAGCGGCCCAGCGCGTCGGGAAACGGGCTCGGGTAGCGCGACGATTCGCGTGAACCCAGG